>NZ_JAAHGU010000229.1:0-6443 GCF_010692685.1 Okeania sp. SIO2F5
GCATCCTTAAAACTTTAACCTTTAGCGATCGCCTAATTTATGAAAAATACAGCTCATACAGTTACTTTTATGTTACATTATCAATATTTATGTAATATGTAAAGATGCCAGCGCTCATTGCTATACATCAACTTGTACGGAGTTATTTGCTTACTTTTCAGTAGAAGTAAATGAAGGCTATGTTTCTGCATTAAAACCCCAAGGTTACGGTTACTAATCGCAATCTTAGACCCACCTTTTCTTTTGTCACAAGCGATGAATCATAACCGCCGTATCAGCGATTATGAAAAAAAGATATACAAACTGGCGATCGCATTGGGGAGCAATCGCCTTTGCTTTTGCTGGTGATGCCGAGAAACCGATTCGATTGGGAGAGTGTTCGCCTATTTTGCTTATTATAGCGGTTTTCATTAACATAGAATACAGCTATCAAGTTTGTAACTTATCAAACTTCAAACATACTTATATTTTTCTGTAGTCTACCTTTGTGAAAACCGCTATAAGTAAGAGCGATCGCTTCTATCCTGGGGCGATCGCTCTTTTTTTTCTTGGCCGAGGCGCGAACGCCTGGCAGGAATTTACTTTCACGGATTTATGACCCTCCCCAAAGGAACATTTCTCTTGCGATAGAAATAAAAGGGACATATCCATTACTGTCTAAAGTCTAAGAGGAAAGGTGTACTTTTTTTTCAAAATGGGTTGATTTTATGGGATTGACAAGCATCTTGTTTTATGATTTATAAATCCCACGAAGTCGGTATTTAATCGCGGCAAAATCACTGCTTATATAAAGCTGGTGGTAATAAAAACTGCTATCCAACTTAAGAATAACCATTTTTGTTTCAGTATAGTTTTCCTACGGAATGCTGCGCAAACAGATAGGGAACGTCGATAGTAACCACTCTTGCGCTTCCATTTATTTCACCCCACCTTACAAAATGAATCTGTCTAAGGTTTTCATCCCTGGGATGGGGTGAAGCTTTGCTCTTGCCATGCTGTGCTGTGGCACGGCATCTTTACGAGGTGGTATGATTGGTTTTGCACCTCTGTTTTTGGCCTCCTGGTAGCAATTGCGCTGTTGGTGGAGCAAGTGCGGCAGCTATATCATAGGCACCATCACCAGATACTACGCCCTTTCTTTGCTACCCATCTGCTGCTTTTGAAGCTCTACAGCGATCGCCTGTGCTTTTTCATCTATAGCAATGTGCGCTGGCATATTTACAAATTGCAGGAGGTGTCCAATAGCTAAAATCTTATATTATCAGCTTTTTATTCCCCCTATTGCCTGTTGCCTGCGCGCAGCGCTATAATTCTCTGTAACTGATACTTTCTATTTCTTTTTCACTATTCTTAAGGAAAGTGTAAGCTTTTTGATCGGATTGATTTAGGGAGCGATACTGGAGAAGATCAATTAATTTAGAAAATTCGGCGTTGCTGATTTGAGAAATTCAACTAGTGGTAAATTTTTAGCCAAAACAATAGTGCAAATTATACCTATTTCTTCCTATTTAATCACCGAAAAACTCCTTTCTACCTACTGACTCCTGGCTTAGTCCTCCTGAATCCTGACTCTTGAATCCTGTGAAATCATACATTTATTCAACAACGCCGAAAATTATTGCTCATTTTTCATATATTAATGTGCAGCTATTGCTTTTAGTTTTATGTTTACCAATACCTATGAAAATCAGACTAAGCTAAGAAATATTTAGACTTTATATCCTTTTTTTCCTTTCACAAAATGCGGACAAATTTAGATTTATCCTGCTTCCTTAGTTTCTTTTATGTCTTGTAGCGTTTCTACCGAAATTGATGTTGAGTCATTAATAATACTCAAAATATCCCAAGCTACTCTTGACCAACTGTAATATAATTCTGCTAGATCACGTGCTGTTCTTCCCATTTTTTCACTCTTCTTTGGTTTTGACAATAAGTAGTTTATCTCAGTAGCAAAGGTATCAGGATTGTCGTAGTCTGAGATGACAATACCATTTTTTCCGGGAACAATTACTTCAGGATTTCCCCCCCTAGCAGTAGTAATAGTGCATAGTCCTGTTGCCATAGCTTCATAATGCACCCTAGCTAGAGGCTCTTCCCATTGAGATGCACACACGAATATATCCCCTAACAAAAAGTAATCTGCTACTTCTGATGGTGAGATAAAACCAGTCAGCTGAACTGCTTGCCCTAACTTTTCTGCTTCTGCTTTAATTTCACGGACATAATCATTTTCATTGTTATTGCCGTACCATTTACTTCCTACTAGCAATAATACAGCAGATGGATGTTTTTTGATTATTTTGGCGATCGCAGATATTAACAGATGAGGTCCTTTTTTATCTGTCAACCTTCCCACGCAGAGGACTACTTTTTTACCCTCCAACCCATGAGTCGCCAGCATTGCTTCTCGTTTCTCTTTTACTCCTTCTGCCCACCTTGGCTGAAAGCGCTTGAGGTCTACTCCAGCATATACCGGTTGCAGCTTGTGTTTATATTCTGGAAATAACTTAGCAATACCATCAGCAATAAATTTACTGACTGTGACTACTTTTTCTACTCGCTCCAAGCATTTAATTGCTTCTTGTGGTTCAATTTTTTTAGCATAGAACATTTCGTTATGCATACTAAGAAGAAAGCGACTATTGGGAGCTGCTTTGGCAACCAAGGACACATACTTGGGACGGTTGTAAATTACTATCCAATCAAAATTTTTCCTTTCTACAAATTTGGCTACTATTTGATAGTATTCTTCTGAAGTGTTGGCAGTAGTGCGCTCGTAACAAATATTGTCTCTAATTTCTCGATCTGGTAAATCAGGGTCTGCTATGGAGAATACTGTGATTTCATGCTCTCGTTTTAGGTAAGGTAGAATACCGTCTATGTATGTCTGGATAGCCCCACCTCGGACATTAGGCACTGGTAACTTTTCTGTGCAGACTAATAGTATCTTCACGTTATCAACTTGAACTTATAATTTCTCTTGAAGTATACGGGATTTTGATACACCTTGAATCAAATACATAAAAAAATTATTTACTCTTAGTTAATAAGTACAAAAATATCAAGCCCTCACTATACAAGCAGGGCTTGATTTAATTGTTATTGGACTTAAAGCGCAACTCTATCTCTAAGATACGTTACTATCAGCTTGAAAGCAAAATTAGTACATTGCGTAGGTTTTAATTTTTCTAGTCTAAGAGTCCCTTTTTATCTTTCTTTTTCTGGACTAGGGCAATTACAGGCTGTGCATTCTCATCAACTGCACCTTCTTCTTTTAATTGTTCTATAGCATCCCGTACTCTTCTGAATATCTTACCTTGGCCCCTCCGAAAATCATAGATATCGTCTTTATCTGCACCACTCATTTCAAAAATAATTGTGTTGGCCTGTTGTGTCATTTTTTTTGTTCTCCTTAAATTTTTACTACTTAATTTAACTTATGTTGCTAGGGAAAATTTCGATCATTTTTGGGTTTCATGCCCTTCTCGAAATTTATCATAACTAGGAGATAAGACTGCTATTTCACCTAACATACATAACTTCGAGCATTATGCTCGAAGTCGAGCGAAAGGTTATTGTATCAGTCATAACTTAAGTTATGAAACTTTTAAAGGAAGCTACAACACTTACACTCACTATAACTAAAGCCAGAAAATATTCTTAGTCTAAAAGTCCTTTCTTACTTTTCTTTTTCTTGAGAATCACAATTATGGGTTGTATGTTATCTGAAACTTCGCCTGATTCTTGTAGTTTCTCAATTGTTTGGCCTATTCTTTTGAATACCTTACCCTCACCTCTGCGTAAATCATTGATATCGTCACTCTTAGCTCCTCCAAACTCTAAAATAACCGTGTTTGATTGTTGCTTTACGCTTTTTTCACTAGTATCTGATGACATTACCATTTTTTTGATCTCCTTAATGCTTGCTAATTATTATGTTACTAGAGGAAATTTTACCAAAAGCCTGCAATTATTTTTTTCTTGCATTTGTTATTGGTTGTATATTGACTGAGTTAGTTTGACAAAGTCCCTCTCAAACCTGCCATTCACCAATATGAACATGAGGAGTATGATGCCAATTAATTCTTAGCTTTTAACTACTCCTCATAACTTAACTAATAGCAAGGCTATATTAATCATCTAAGCTTCCTGCTCCATTTATGGAGCATCTCGCTGCTCCAGATTTTGCTTGAGTCCGACTCCTTTTTCAAAAGTCTCACTCATCGTGATGTAAAAAGTACATTGCACTTAAATTCTTGGCTGATATGAAAGTTGCAAGTAAAACTTTCTATATTAGTTGGACTTTCTGCTAATCAGTATTAATATTTGAATTATTCAAACAACTTAATACCCATATAGCCATAGCCTAACCCGCCCATTTTGGACATTGCCTTACTGTAGTTTTTGGGGAAATCTTTAATCCAACCGTTTTTCTTCTTCCTGTTAGATTTTTCGTGACGATCACGATACTCTTTGGTAGCCTTATCATACATTTTTGCCGTTCTGAATACAGCTTTTTCTAAAGGCTTCAAAGCACGTGCCTGCTTTTTCTTTTTCTTTTTTTTCCTTTTAGCTGATTTACCATAGAGGGTTGCTGGATCCCCACCAAAGTCATCATCACTTTGCAACACAGTAACGCTTTTTACGTCTTCTTTAGCCACTTTATTTCTCCTCTGAATATTTTCTACTCAACAATATATATTAGTAGATATTTATCTTTAGACATCTCCAAAAATACCGATTTTGGAGATGTCTAATGGGCAGGCATTAATACGTTAATTATTCAAACAATTTAACACCCATTACACCCATTCCACTTCCACCCAACTTAGACATAGCCTTGTTATAGTTTTTGGGGAAATCTTTAATCCAACCGTTTTTCTTCTTTTTGTTAGACTTTTCGTGACGATCGCGATACTCTTTACTAGCTTTGTCATAGCTTTTAGCCATTGAAAATACCATTTTTTCATAAGGCTTCAAAGCACGTGCCTGTTTTTTCTTTTTCTTTTTCGTGCTTTTAGGGGACTTTCCATAGAGGGTTTCTGGAGAGCCACCAAAGTCATCATCACTTTGTAGTACGGTAACGCTTTTCACATCTTCTTTGGCCATTTTTTTTCTCCTTGTGTGTTTTCTACTTAAGTATATTGATATCTATAATAATCATAGCAGATTATTCTCAAAAATATTTAATCTTTATATACAGTTACCAATATTAACTGGGCACAAAGTAAGTATTCTAATTATCAATTAAACACTTTATAGATCTACTGGACAAAAAAAAATTCACTCATTAGAGATTGATTGGACTTTTACCGAATATCCAGAGAAAGTGAATAGAGTTAATGTGTAGGAATATACATACAATTTTAATTAAATCAGGATGAAAATTGTTCAAAAGTGTTACTTAATATTTATATATCTATATAATAATTAGGTCAAAGTTAAAATTGCTATCAACCTATTTTTTAGTATCTCATGGTAGTCGTGACCCACGATCGCTCCTAGAATTACACATACTAGCTGGACTTTTATCTAGGCAAATAAATTTAACTGGAAATTTGACAAGTAATGATCTTCTCAAATGTCCTTTGATTGGTACAGGAGTTTTAGAACTGGGACTTAAATCTCTGCACGAACAAATTGAAGATTTTTGGGAAAAAAGGCGATCGCTCTACATTAATCAAGTTAAAATTATACCTTTATTTTTATTACCTGGAGTTCATGTCACAGAGGATATTCCAGCAGAAGTAGAGGTATTCAGGCACAAGGTTAAAGCAAAGGAAAAAAGTAAGCAAAAATCTGAATTTAACTCAGAAACTTATAGCCAAAGTAAAATCACTCTATGCCCCTATATTGGTTCTCATCCAGAAATGGCACGTTTACTGGCAGCTAAAGTAACTTCCGTGACTGCTGATGCTTGGGTAGTTATTTCTCATGGTAGTCGTCGTCCTGGTGGCAATGAACCTGTGGAAAAAATAGCCGAGTCTCTTGCAAGTAGTTGTCAAGTTTTGGTTTGTACTGCTTATTGGTCTGTTTGTCCCGACCTGAAATCAAGAGTTGAAATATTAATCAGACAAGGATATCAAAGAATTGGAATTTTGCCTTATTTTCTGTTTAATGGGGGTATTACTGATGCGATCGCTGATACAGTTAATCAATTTACTCAAATATACCCTGCTATTAAATTCTGCCTGAGTGAACCTCTTGGGGCAACTGATGAATTAGCTAAATTAGTTTTGGACTTGATTAGCGAAACTGAATAGAAGGGAGTCGGAGGAATTTTGGGCATTGCTGAATTAAGGTATGAAAGTAGGTTTATAGAACCCATTTGAGATCTATATAATTATGGTAGTCAAGTCTTTTCGCGCATTAATTTTGAGGAAAATTCAGTTGAAGGAGTGTTGAATTTTTTGTATTATCTCTCCCCAAATCTTCCCTCTTAA
>NZ_JAAHGU010000023.1:0-12052 GCF_010692685.1 Okeania sp. SIO2F5
CAAGTAATAAATTTGGGTATACTTCAGGGTGTAATGTTTGTTGTGATGCCTTGTTGGTTTTACTCTCTGATGGCGTTTAGCTCATCCAAAATTAGTCTTGTAGATAATTTACCACCGATATCCTCAATATCGTTGATGTTGATGACGTTTATGTTGATAACTGTGCGTCCTCAACGATTGTTTTTGGCAACTATACTGCTCTGGATAGGTGTTGCTGGACCTATTTTGACCTACTTTATTTTTAACCCAGAAGAACTATACTCCCTACGAGGACTAGATTTACTCATGTCCTTCGGACCAGTAATGAGGGTGCAAACTGCACAGATTTTTTTGCATAATCGTCTCCAGTCAATGGTGGAAAGCTTGTATGTCGAACGTCTCCAGTACTATGCTCAAATCACAGAACGGCAGAGTATTCGCCAAAATGCTTTGGAGCAAGCTTTTACCCAAATTCATAATGGACCACTGCAAACCCTAGCATTACTGCAAAGAGATGTGCAAACCCAGCAGATATCTCAAACAGAATTTTTACAACGTTTGAAAGAACTCAATACTGAAATTCGCGCAGTGGGACGCAGTCTTACGGATAAAAATCATACAATTAACAAGCAAGTAATTTCACCAGAAACTTTAGAATCTGCTAATTCTGAAAATTTTCTTCGCTTGGGGGAAGGAACCTCTATCGACCTAAATCTTCCCTTCCATAATTTACTTCACGAAGTATATTCCCTAACCCTTAAACGCAATCTTCCTTGCTTCCAAACTATTCGAGTCAAAGTACGGAATTTTGCGCCTATTACTCAATTTTGCTTAACCTTGGACATGAAACGCGACTTGTGTTTATGGTTGGAGGAATCATTGTGTAATGTTGGTAAACACGCTCGTGGTGTAACTAGAATTGTGGTTACGGGGGAAAAACGTGAAGGTAATTATATTCTTAAGGTACAGGATAATGGGTGTGGTTTAAAGCCAGGAAAGGAGCAACAAGGTACAAAGCACAGCCATTTATTAGCGAAAAGATTGGGAGGAGAATTTCGTCGGGAGTCTTTACCCAAGGGAGGTGTAATTTGCGAACTCTCTTGGAAGGTGGGACAATTACCGAAAAGTGCAATGACTAATGGTCAGAAGTTACCATCTGGTTTGTCCGTAACTGTCAATGATTTCTCCTTGAAATTGAATGATACTGAAATTGTTGAAACAAACAAATGAATTTCAGGAGAAAAAACAATGGCAACTTCAACTCGTACAACTATAAAAAATGGTAGCACTGGTAGTGAAGTAGAAACACTACAAATGATGCTCAATGAAGTTTACGGTTCCGTACTCGTTGTTGATGGTATTTTTGGTAATAAAACTGAAGGTTTTGTTAAACAGTATCAACAAGATCATGGCTTAGTTGTTGATGGTATAGTTGGTCCAGCTACTTGGAATAGTTTAGAGGAGCGTTTTAGCAAAGATTAAATTAATCAATCAATTAAAACTAGAACTTTTTATAGATATACATTAATAAAAGGCCCGATTTCCTATAAAAAATCGGGCCTTTTGTTTTGATTGTTTTTTAAACATTACCGAAAAGTGCAATGACTAATGGTCAGAAGTTACCATCTGGTTTGTCCGTAACTGTCAATGATTTCTCCTTGAAATTGAATGATACTGAAATTGTTGAAAGCAAACAACAATTTGAAAATTCAAAATTTTGGAGAAAAACATGGCTAACAATCTAATCGGTTACGACTACCTTGGCTGTATCTACAACATCTACGATCGCTATGCCAGCGGTTACTCCGTCGATACCACCAAGCGACTGTTTGATTTGCCCGAAGCAGATACAGTAATCACGATTCTAGAGCGGGAATATTCTTACCCTAAGGATGCCATAGGCACTCCTGTCGTGTTAGGCAAGAGTCGTATTGTAGAATATATTACCGAAAGTACTGAAGAGTTATATACCAAAATGTCGATTGATGCGAACCTGAAGGGTTCCTATGGTCTGTTTAGCGCCGAAGTTTCGACTAAATTTTCCGCATCCCACACCAGCAGCAGCTACTTCTATCACGCTGAAAAATCCAGCTATATCCACTCCTACAAGTTGATTTTGGATCTCGATTATGCGGTGAATAATCTCGATCAGAATTTCAAGAATGACGTCTACAACAAGACTAATGGCAGCACCTACGACATGACTGCTAAGGAGTTAGTGGAAAAATACGGCACTCACTTTCTGTACGAGGCTATTTTCGGCGGTCGTTTGTCTTATAGTCAAAGCTTCTCAAAATTAACTCATAGCGACTCCACGAAATTAGAATCGAAAGTAAAGGCAAGCTATGACAGCTACTCGGGAAAAATTTCTGGTGATTACGAGACCTACACTTTGGAATCGAAGAGTGACTCTAATGCTAAATATTCGTGCATCGGTGGCCTTCCCAAAACTTTGGAGCAGGGGTATGAGGCTTGGGCTGAAACGGTTTCTGATGGTAATTTCGTCCTCGTGGACTTTACCGGTGAAAACGGTGACTCCCTGAAGCGGATTTCGGAGTTAGTGGTCGATGACGACGATCGCAAAAATGAAATCGACGCAGCCATCCAAGCTGTTCTTAATAGTGGTGAAATCCCTATTACAACTAAGCTAACTACCAAGTCTGAAAATCAGGAAGAGTGGAGCAAAGGCGATATAAGTAATTTAGAATTAGACTCAGGTCCGTCTGACGATGGCCGCGTAGTAGTCGGCTTTGCAGGTAAGGTTAACAACAGTAAGGGTGACTTCTCTCGTATTGCTGTGTGCTACCTTAATATGTCTACGGGTAAGCGTATTTGGGAGGTGTTTGGAAATGTTGATACTTTTAACCGGAGCGATTACGAAACCATAGGGGAAGTCCCACCTGGGTGTGTACTGACAGGCATTGGGTTGACGGGAAAAGACAAGGATTTCAGCCAAATGGTGCTTCACTACCAAGAACTTACCCCTGATAACTCCACATACAATTATCTTGACAACAACTTACAGTCAGATGGTTTTAAGAGGCAAAACGAAACAGCTCCTGATAGCGGCTATGAATCTGAGTTTAATCCCGGTAGTAATAATGGTAAGGTAATTACTGGCATCGGCGTGACCTACCGTAACAACGGGGTCAAAAGTGTCAAACTGTATCGTAATATCCTAGTGGAATCTAATAACTAACCTACTGATGACTAATAATCTTCACCTCGAAACTACCACAGTATAATTTTTTGTTAGAGCAGCGATCGCCTTATCCAAAGGAGAGTATTTCATAATATAAATAAGGCTTCGTTTAATGTGAAGTGTAATATGAGTAGTTATTAAATGTAACCCTGACTTATGAAAAATTAAGTTGGGGTTTGATTTTGATGATTTTTTTTATTTACAGCGGTTTTCATATGAATAAACCACAATGATACTGACTCCTAACTCCTAACTCCTAACTCCTGACTCCTAATTCCTAGCTCCTGACTCCTAACAATGAATTTAGTGGTCTACTCAACTGAAAAGCTCTGTATTACACCATTTTGAAAAAAGAATGTTACGAATAATAAGCGTGAGAAAAAGACAAATGCAGGAGTTCTCCCTTTGACAAAGCGGTGCGACCCCGCGACGACGCCAGCTCGCTTGCGGAACGCGCACCAAGAGAAAAATAGAATTTATTAGCTCAAAACTGCTATTGAAACTATTTATTCTGACTCCTGACTCGGTCCTCCTGACTCCTAAGAAATAGCCTAACTATTTGTAGCAAAAATTTATCAAATTGGTATTACAGAAAAGTGCAATGATTAATTGTCAAAAATAACAACAGGCTTTGTCTGTAACTGTCAATGATTTTATCTTGAAATTGAATGATACTTAAATTGTTGAAGTAAACAACGATTAAATTAATCCACAAAACAAGGAGAAAATCATGACTTATACAACTCAAACCACCACCACTCGTCCTACTCTTAGCCTTGGTAGTACCGGTCAAGATGTAAAGGATTTACAAGTAGTTTTGAATGCAACTGTTGCTGATAATAGTTTAGTAGTTGACGGAGTATTTGGTAGTCTTACAAAAGAAGCTGTCATAGCTTTTCAAAAAGAAAATGGTTTAACTATTGATGGAATTGTTGGTTCCCAAACTTGGGCTGTAGTAGATACAATTGATGCTTCTGAAAACGATACAAATTCTCGTCCCGTTCTGCGTTTTAGTAGTAAAGGTAAAGATGTAGAATATCTACAAAGACGGTTAAATGGTATTGGATTTGGTTCTCTAGTAGTTGATGGAATATTCGGTGTAGCAACCGAAGAGTCTGTGAAAAAATTTCAAAAGTATTATGGTTTAACTGTTGATGGAATTGTTGGTAGTCAAACTTGGGCTAAATTAGAAACTATCGATGTTTAAGGTTTTATTTAGCAATCAATATTAATATAAATCACTGCTCATTTTTCATCGCTATTAACTAATAAATTAATTTGAGAAATAATGAGCAGTTAATTAATAGGACTTACGCAAAGGTAACGTAATTGTGTCATTACGAGCGACAGCGACGTAATCGCCAAAATCCTGCGTTATACCAATTTGAAAAAAGAATGCTATATTTAGGTGACACTTCAATTATTAAGTAATTAATAAAGACTGAATATTTTTTTTGATAATTATTAGCTAGTTATTGTTAATTATTCTTATTTTTACCTCTCCCATACTCCCCTACTCAAGAAAATGTAGCAAACATTTATCAAAATGTAGCAAACATTTATCAAATTGGTATCACACCTCCCACACTCCCCAAACTCCCCTCTTCCTTCCTCCTTCTTCCTTCTTCCTTCCTCCTTCTTCCTTCTGCTACAACCCATCTCCTATTAAAATAAATGGCGCCCAATAATAAGGATGCCTCAACCTTTTTGACTCTTCTTCATTAATACTCCCATTTATCAAAGCTAGTTGTGCTTTTCGTAATGCTTCTGCTTTTGTCATATTGCCTGTTTTCAATGCTCGATAAAAATTAATCATCAGTACTTGCGTTCCTAGATCGTCAACTTGCCACAAACTTGCCAGAGATGTTTTTACCCCTGCACGTTGCATCTGATAACCCAACCCTAATATTTCTGAACCATCTTTTAAAATACCACCTACTCCTGTTCGACAAGCACTCAAAACTGCTAAATTAATATTAGGTAAGGATAAGTTTGTAATTTCCCGCAAAGTTAAACGACTACCATCACCAAATAAAATAAAAGAATCTTCTGGTTGCCCATTGACAAAATCTGCATGGGTGGCAAAATGTAGAATATTGTACTTATTAACTCGTGAAATAATTTCATTCCAATTGAAGGCTTGATTCAGTAGTTTTGTCGTATTAGGAATCATCTTGGCTAAGGTTTCTACTTCTTGTCCGGCAAATTTTAATCCTGAGAATCGAAATTCTCTAGAACCTACAAGAAATTTATAATTTCCTTGACTAAAAGCTGCTGCTAATACTCGGAGTTTACCTAGAGGTTTACTGTTAAAATTAGTCAGACTTGCTGCGGTAATATTGTTGATGTTTAACCTTTCTATTAACCATTTTTTTCCATCGTATAAAGCTGCTATTGGAATATAACGTAATAAACCATCAGGAGCATAAATAATAGTTTTAGTTTTCGCTAAAAATAGCTCTGTCTCTAAAGGTTCTATTAACCATTTGTATAACTGTTGACCTGTTGTGTGTACTATCTGATCACTAATTATATTTCTAGGATATGTCAAAGCTCCTCTAAAGTCAATAATTGCATTTTTTAACTGTGTTTTGTTAATCGGAACTGAACGATGTATTGGCAATCCTTGACTTGTCACTAATATTAATTCTATCCTATCGTCCAAAATTAAGGGATAAAGTAGTACAGCATTTTGCTTGATTTTGAGGATATTTTGTAATCTACTTAAATTGGTAATATCTATACTTTCTCCATTAGTTTTTTGCTTGAGTTCCTGTATGATTTTGACGATATTTTCGTTGGAAATCAAGTTATGAAATTCTGTTTGAATTTGCTGTTTTTCTGCTTTTAAGTCAGTAATACGTTGTTGTTGAGCTTTCGACCTATCTGTGGGTGATATATTCTGTAAATCTGTGAGTTCTTTGTTCAGTTGTACTGCTTTATCTTGAATAGCGGTATAGTTATCCAATATTTCTTGTTCTTGAGGTAATAATTCTATTCCCACAGAAGTTTGTTCATTACCTTCTACATTGTTGAGGTAATTTTCTAGTTCTTGAACTTTCAATAAATCCAAAACCTGTTGAGCTTCTGTGACTCTATTTTGCTGTAATAATAAATCTGCTAAACGACGATAAGTATCAGCATTTTTTTCGGCATAGGATTGCCGTTTATCTAGAGGAAAATTTTGTAAATCTTGCCGAATTTCTTCTGTGACATTTACAGAGTGTTTATATAAAATAATTGCTACTTCCGGCTGTTTTTCTGCAACTAATAAATCTCCAATATTACTTAAAGTTATTCTTTCACTAGCGCGATCGCCTACATTTCTTTGAGTAGTTAAAGCTTGGCGATAGTAGTCTTCTGCTCGGGTATATTCTTTGAGGCTTTTATAAACTGTTCCGAGACTATCTAGGATATGTCCTTCTTCTGTTTTATTACCTATTTCCTGGAAAATTGTTAATGCTTGGTGCAAATATTCTAATGCTTTTTGATATTCGCCTTTTTGGTCATAAACTAAGCCGATATTATTCAGGCTTTGCCCTATTCCTGCTTTGTCTTTTATTTGTTCTCTAACTGTTAAAGCTTGTTGATAATATGTTAATGCTTGAGCATATTTTTTTTGCAATTTATAGGTAAGCCCAATATTATTTATTGTATTTCCCTCGCCATTTTTGTTGTTATTTGCTTGATAAATTTCTAGAGCATTTTGATACCACTCTAAGGATTTTTCATACTGACCTAATTCTTGATAAATTAAGCCGATGTTGTTAGTAACTGCTGCCTCACCTTGAAAATTTGCTAATTCCTGGAATGTTTGTAGAGCTTGTTGATAATATTTTAATGCTAGAAAATATTGAGCTTGATTTTGATAAATTGCTGCTATATTATTCTGAGTTCCTCCAACTCTAACTAAATCTCCTAATTCTTGACGTATTGCTAAAGCTTGCTCCAAGTAATTTAAAGCTTGGTCATAATTTCCCTGGAGAAAATAAATAGCACCAATACTATTTAGACTACTACCAATACCTTGTTTTTCATTAATTTTGCGACGTATTTTTAATGCTTGTTGATGATAATCTAATGCTTGGGGATAGTCAGTTAGTTTTTGATAAGTAGATCCAATACTGTGAAGGGTTTGACTTATTTTTAGAGATAGAGATTGAGTAGAATTATCTGATAATCTGTATAATAATTGGAATATTTCTAAAGCTTTTTGATAAGCTTCTAAAGCTGCCTGATATTGACCATCATTGTAGAGAAGTCGGCCTTGTTGATAAAGTGCTTCTGCTTCAGTTTGTTGTGGAGTTTGAGATATTAGCTGATTTTGAGGTTGATCAGAATTTAATATTTGAGGAAATACTGTTTCGTAGCATAAGTAAAAAGTTAAACTTAAGCAGCAGATTAGAAAAAATTTTATGAATCTTTTAATTATTCTTTTCCCACTACTTTTAAACATCTTTTTATACTTTTTATTTATTCAGCTTTAGCAATTACCAAATAATAGGCGATCGCTAAAGCTATTATTTAGTTCAATTAATTCATTGGCGAGTCTATTAGACATCTGGTGAGCATAAAAAATCAAATTAATTATCGTACTCTTATTCATTAATTCTTTCCGCCTACTTTGTACAGACGTTCATACAACGTCCCTACTCCTTGTTTTGGTCGAGATGTCTACTAGACATCTCTAATAATAAAAAATCAAATCAATTATCCTACATAAATTATTAATTATTTACCGAAAAATTGTGGTTTAAAGCATCCCCTTTTAAGAGGAGAATAAAGAAAATTTTTCCTTTAAGTCAATCCTCTTAGTTTTAAAAGAGAGGTAATTGTTAATTATTAATTATTAATTATTAATTGTTGAATTCCTACTCCCTCTTTTAGTCGAGATGTCTATTTAAGTTATTCTGATTCTTTTTTGTCATCTTCATCAAATAAAAGAGTTACACTGCCAGAGTCTTCTTCAAAGCAATCAAATTTAATCGGACTTTTCTCGTCCTTCAACCTTTCTCTTCCTTCGGGAGTTTTACATAACAGAGAGTTAGTTTTTTTAGAATTTTGTGGATCGACCATTTCTTCAGCAACCCCTAAAACTTCCCAATAGTAATCCTGAACTTTTTCAATATCACCTAGCTTTTCATAAGTTGCCCCGACATAGAATAAAGCACGACTTTCTGCAAGTAAATCTCCTCTGTCTCGTCGTAGTTTTAATACCTGCTGAAATTTTTCTAATGCCTGTTCGTATTGCTCATTTTGATAATGTTCTTCTCCCTCTTTTAACAACCTACTTATTTCAGATTCACTATTAGAATTACCATAAGAAATATCCTGAGCAAATACAGGTGAAATTTTCCACTTTTCTCCTTGGTGTAATCCTTCAAAGGTAGGGAAACTTAAGGCTAAAGCAGTGGCAATAACTCCCAGATAGTTTCTCCAATAACGCATATATCAATACCTCACCTTAATAAGTACTAAAAAATCTATTTCAGCTACGATCAAGGGACTTCAGGACAAAATCCTTTCGATTACATGATAGTAGTTTCTCCAGGAGAATACTGACAATTTTTCGGTTGTATACTACTTGATTAATTATCACACTGGAAAGGTTATGCAGAATTTTAAGATAGGGGGTTTATTATAAAGATAGCCTCTTAACCTCTTTCCTGATATATCTAGGTTTAAGCTATTTTTTAGGTATTGAGGTATTTTTCTATTTACCCTTCCCAGAAATCTACAAAAATCTATAAAATCTATAATTATCTGATTGACTGGCTATTTTCATCGGAAAAAATATCAAAGTCCCAATAGCTTCATCTATTAGATACAAAAGTTAACACTGCAATAGCGATCGCCAATGTGAATTTAGAGCATAAAAAAATCAACCTCGGTATTAGCTGGTCTTGATGATGAATCCTTAGTCGTATTTTGACAGTAGACATATTTCCTAAGTTTTCTCTGTAGAACCAACTAAGACAAATTGCTCATACTACTATTAAAATTTAATTATATATCGACTATTAAAGATAGGCAATACTTAAATAACTTATGTAAACATAACGATAATAAACTTCTTAGGTGGTAGGTGGTAGGTGTTATATCATGTTCCCCCGGAGGGGGAGCTACGCTAACGGTTGAATATTTATAAATAAATTTTGTGAGGAGTCAGGAGTCAACCCACCCCTCGCCCCTCCCCCTTCCAGGAGGGTAAGTCAGGAGTCAGGAGGAAAAAAAGGAGAAAAAGAGGAAATATAGGAGAATAGTATTGATAATTTAAGTATTTCTTTGGTACCGTCAGTCCTTAAATTTTATTTATAACTGATTATCCGAACATAATATTATATCATGTCTGAAGCCAATCGTTTGTGTAAACCCAAGGGTGAATATCTACAGGAAATTTAGGTTTTTTTCTTGCTCAATAGCCTTTCTCTCTGTTCCCTGTTCCCTGTTCCCTGTTCCCTGTTCCCTGTTCCCTGTTCCCTGTTCCCTGTTCCCTGTTCCCTGTTCCTTCTTCCTTACCGAAAAATTGTGGGTATGCGCCTCCCCTTTTAATATAGAATCCGGTTATATAATATATGCTTATAATTCTATCCACACTTCAATATTTAATATAAAATCAGGTTATACAGTTATCGCACTTTCTACTTCCATTCAATGCAGACATAAAATGCCGGAATATCCACAGATAATTCCAACTCTCATCCTTTCTTCCTGCTGACTCCTGAGGACTGAGGACTGAGGACTCTCATCATACAATAACTAATTATCCGGATACTATATTACTCATTACTCATTACTCATTACTCATTAATCCTCAGTAATATCATGTCCGGTAGCATCGGTCTTGTATAGCAAAGGTAAGGAAGAAGGAAGAAGGAAGAAGGAAGAAGAAAGAGGGAAGAGGGAAGAAGGCTACCCTCGCAAGAAAAAACCATCATTTCCTGTAGATATTCACCCTTGGGTTTACACAAACGATATAAACGGACATGATATAATACGATAACTAATTACCCGGATTCTATATAAGGGGATAATAAATAAAAATTTTCATGATTAGTCAATCCTCTTCTTTTCAAGGAGAGGTAATTATTAATTATTCATTATTAATTATTCATTATTGAACTTTGCTATACAATACCGATGCTAGGGAACATGGGATTATATCATGTCCGGATAATTAGTGATCAAAAAACTTTCTCCTTCTCCTCCTCTTTCTTCTTTTCTCCTGACTCCTGACTCCTGACTCCTGACTCATGACTCATGACTCCTTATTCAAGTCCATCCGTTAATTCCCTCTTGACCACTAGATAGCTGAAGCAAAAAACATACTATCTAGTAAACTATCAATGGTAGTAATGTTCCCAACTAACTGAGTATCAGGCATAGATGCTAGACTTATTTGACTAAAGGAGCGATCGCTGTCTCCCTTTGGTTGTAATGTAAACTGCAAATTATCAATTCCAATTTCCGTAGATTCACTGCCAATGGCAATAAACTGGGTATCCTCTGGAATTGAAATACCTTGACGGCTAAAGTTACTAAAATTATTTGGTTGGCCAGGAACCGGAATAGTCCGACTTAAAGTTGCTCCTTGGCCAATATCTTGACGACTTTCATTGAAAAACCTCACATTGTGACTTCTGTTAGGAGAAGCATAATCCAACGAAAAATTACCAAACTCAATTTCACCTATCCGCTCGATAACTTCAGCTAAATCAATGACAATAGCATCTAGCTCAAACCCTAATTGTTGGTCTGGTATATCGTAGGCAATAACAGTACTATTGTTAGTAGTACCATCAAATCTTCCTTGACCTCCTTGATTCCTGCTTACTAAAGCTACAGTATTAGGAGAAAATCGTAGGTTCGCAGGACCTTGAGGGGGATTAACTTGAACAGACCTCACAAAATCAAAATTGTTAAATTCACCATCAAAACCCAACACCCTAGTAGTAAAAGGTGGAGGTGGTGAGGATATAATTTCATCATCATCAATAATTTCTAAAGTAGCAGGTTGACCAATAGTCGCTCCACCTGTAGCGTTACTTAAACTTAAATTGACAGTTTCCGTATTTTCGACTGAGTTGTCATTCACAATAGGAATATTAATAGTTTGTTGGGTTTGCTCATCTGCAAAGAAAATAGTTTCAGGAACAGGGTTGCCATAATCAATACCCTGAGTTGCTGTGCCATTGGAAAGGTTAATATTGGCACTAACTACTCCATCATTTCCACCAGTACGAATAACTGTAACTGTAGCAGTGGGTTCATTTTCTGTCACGCTAAAAGTGGGATTGCTAAATTGGAGAATACCTGGGTTGGCAGTGCTATAACCAAAGTCAATATTATTGAGGTTTTCCCCAGAAGACAGGGTGACAGAAAACTCTTGAGTTGTGAGAGTAGCATCAGGTTGAGGAGTAATGGTTCTGACGGTATAAGTATTTGGTAATAAGTTAGATAAAGTGTATAGACCAGACTGGTTTGTAACTGCTGTTTGTTCGTTGGGGTCAGGAATGCCATTTTGATTGGTATCTATAAAAACTGTGACACCTGATAATGCTGTTTCTCCTAGTTCGAGAAAACCATTTTGGTTAGTGTCGTTAAATATAATTCCACTAATACTGCCGGAAGGTGGGGAGTCTACAGTCACATTAACTGTAGCGCTAGAGTTAGGAGTATTATTATTGCCATCTGAAATTTCGTAAGTAAAAGTATCTGTCCCACTGAACTCTGGTAATGGGGTGTAGATAATTTGATTATTATTGATAGTGGCATTATTTCCTGCGGTGGTGAAATTATCTACAGTAATAATATTGAGAGATTCTCCTGTGTCGTTTGCTAAGACATCTATAGTTATGGGAGTATTTGCTG
>NZ_JAAHGU010000023.1:12152-72968 GCF_010692685.1 Okeania sp. SIO2F5
TAGATAATTTGATTATTATTGATAGTGGCATTATTTCCTGCGGTGGTGAAATTATCTACAGTAATAATATTGAGAGATTCTCCTGTGTCGTTTGCTAAGACATCTATAGTTATGGGAGTATTTGCTGTAGTAGAAGCTGTGTCATTTTCAGCTATGGGAACTACTTGGTTGGGTGTGACTGTAATGGTAACTGTAGCGCTAGAGTTAGGAGTATTATTATTGCCATCTGAAATTTCGTAAGTAAAAGTATCTGTCCCACTGAACTCTGGTAATGGGGTATAGATAATTTGATTATTATTGATAGTGGCATTATTTCCTGCGGTGGTGAAATTATCTACAGTAATAATATTGAGAGATTCTCCTGTGTCGTTTGCTAAGACATCTATAGTTATGGGAGTATTTGCTGTAGTAGAAGCTGTGTCATTTTCAGCTATGGGAACTACTTGGTTGGGTGTGACTGTAATGGTAACTGTAGCGCTAGAGTTAGGAGTATTATTATTGCCATCTGAAATTTCGTAAGTAAAAGTATCTGTCCCACTGAACTCTGGTAATGGGGTATAGATAATTTGATTATTATTGATAGTGGCATTATTTCCTGCGGTGGTGAAATTATCTACAGTAATAATATTGAGAGACTCTCCTGTGTCGTTTGCTAAGACATCTATAGTTATGGGAGGGTTGCCTTGGGTTGTAGTAGCAGTATCAGGGTTAGCTATAGGAGGGGGTGAAACTTCATCCTCAAGAATTTCTAAAATAGCAGTAGCAGGTTGACCAATAGTTGCCTCACCAGTAATATTACTCAAACTCAAATTAACAGTTCTATTTCCCTCAATTATAGAATCATCAATAATTGGAATACTGACAGTTTGTTGTGTTTCTCCATCTGCAAAGAAAATATTGTTAGAAATAGGGTTGCCATAATCAATATCTTGAATAGCTGTACCATTGGCAAGGTTGAGAGTAGCACTCACTACTCCATCACTCCCATCTGTACGAATTATTGTGACTGTTGCAGTAGGAGTATTTTCCGCAACGCTAAAGATGGGTTCGCTAAATTGGAGAATTCCTGGGTCTGATACATCGTAGGCAAAGTTAATATTACTAACACTTTCACCAGCAGGAATAGTTACAGGAAATGGAAACTCTTGCAGAGGTAGGTCGGGAGAACGAACTGCTGTGAGAGTATATTCAATATTTGGTAATAAATTAGAGAAATTGTAAATACCTGATGAGTCAGTAACAGTTGTTTGTTGGATCGGAATATCGTTCTCAATTCCACTGATAGTTACAGTGACATTATTTAGTCCAGTTTCCCCAGGGTCGATAATCTCATTATTATTGAGGTCGTCGAATATTGTGCCACTGATACTACCTGGAGGGAGGGGGTCAACTGCCACAGTTACCGTTGCAGGTTCGGAAATATTTCCTTCGGGGTCAATAATAGTGTAGGTAAATGTATCTTCACCGATCGCTTCTGGTAATGGCGTGTAGGTAATTGTACCATTGTTGTTATTAGCGATCGCTCCATTGCTTGGGTCGGTCGTTGCCAAAATCTCTACCGGACTGTCTTGGGGGTCAGTGTCATTTTCGAGAACATTAATAGTTACAGGGTTACCTTGAGTTGTCGTGGCAGTATCAGAGTTAGCTATTGGACGCTGTTCTCCTGGTGATATAACATTAATAGTAACGGTGGCGATGTCTGTATTATTATTACCGTCGCTAATCGTATAGGTAAATGTGTCTTCACCTATGAACCCATTGGGAGGAAAGTATAATAAGGAGGGATTTTCATTTTCATCGGTGCTGAGAGTAACTGTACCACCTGCTGTAGAAGTTGCATCAAAATCAATAATATCGATCTGGTCGAGTTCGGGGTCTGTATCGTTATCTAGGACATCTATATTTACCTGGTTATTAACTGTAGTGAAAGCTGTATCATCTATAGCGTCTGGAGCTAAATTTTCAATGTCGCTATCAATAATATTGACAGGGAGTATATTGTTACTGGGAATGTCATCTATCGTAAATGGTACATTCGCGCCATTATAGTTTTCGTCATTACTGCTAATAGTATGGGTAATATTGCTAATATCAGGACTTTCTATTTCATCATCTACTGCTGTAACAGTAACGGTTTGAGGAGTTAAGTCATTAAATGTGAGGTTAATTGTATTGCTTAGTGTTTCATCAACATCACTGAGAACTGTCTGACCATCCGAAGCAATTGTAATATTAACTGGAGCAGTAGGAATACTATTAAGAGCAATTTCATAAGTGTCACTCGTAGTTCCTTCCTCTGCGACATCAGTACTGCCACCTGTTTGAGTAATAGAAATTCCGGCAATGTTAGTAGTGTTACCGAAATTAATATTGGTGAAATTTTCCCCAGCAGCAGTAATAGTAATTGGTGTTTCTGGAGCAAGAGTCGGTCTGAAATTTTCTGGTACAACTTCCCGAACGTTATATGAACCAGAGTTTAAGTTACTGAAACTATAATTCCCGGTATCATTTGTAATTTCAGATGGTTCCTCTGGATCGAATTGTTGGTTTTCATTGAGGTCTAGGTAAATTGTTACACCCGCTAACCCTGGTTCCCCTGCATCAAAAAAACCATCACTGTCAAGGTCGTTGAATTTTATCCCACTGATGCTACCTACAAGTGTTATTTGAGATGTTTCAACTGCACCAATATCTGCAATAGCATTACCATCTCCATCTCCATCAATAGGTCGTTGAATTCCTCTCTGATCCAGATTAAAAGTATTGCCCAGAGCAATATCAATAGCAGGACTACCTGGAATTAAGTTATGGGTTTCCGTCGGACCACCATTATTTTGTAGAGCAGTTTCTAGTACCGACTCAATGGGAACATCTATAACATTCTCAATGCCCAAAAAACTTCCTGATACATTATTGCTATTATTCCCCACAATAATACTTTGCTCAATTCGAGTAGCACCACCTGCTATAAACACACCACCTCCGTCAATAGCTGTATTTAAAACAATTGTGTTGCTAGCAATATCGCTAATTGATGCCGGAGTATTTATATATATTCCTCCACCTAAACCAATACTTGTATTGCCAGAAATTGTACTATTATTAATTGTCAGTTCGCCATCAGCACCACCTTGACTAGATATAGCACCACCATTACCACTACTGTTATTACCAGATACGGTGCTATTGTTGACTGTGAGTACACCGTCCCTGTTAGAAATGCCACCACCATTAAATCCTTGACTATTCCTGATGGTACTATTATTTACCGTGACAATACCACCAATATTTCTGATACCTCCTCCTTCTTCCTCGCCAAAAACAAATCCATCAGCGATCGCTAAATCATTAATAGTAACTGTTGACTCTTGAATATCAAAAATACGACTGGCATTATTACCGCTAATCGTCAGATTATTTGCTCCTAGACCATTAATAATAATATTGCTAGTAATATCTAGTTCAACATTTGACAGAGTAATTGTTTGACCGGATAAACTAGACTCGAATTCAATTGTATTTTCACCAGGGAAAGCATTAGCTTCTTCAATTGCTGCTCTCAATGTAACTATATTATCTCCAAGAGCAGTTTCAACTATTCCATTTCCGGGAATAAGGTCTCCTGCATCCCTCGTATCATTAACGATGAAGGAACTGACCTCAATATTTGCAATATTAAAATTTGGAAAATTTGTAGATGCAATATCAACCGTAATAGTAGGAATTGGAGCAGCTTGAATAAAACCAGTAGGTGGAATATCTCGAATATTATATGTATCTGGTAATAGACTAATATTATTAAAGGAATAGAAACCAAAAGCATCTGTTACTGCTGTCGGTTCATCGTTGTCGGGAAAATTATTATTATTGATGTCAATATAGACAGTAACCCCTGGCAAACTCGGTTCGCCAATATCTAAGCTACCATCATTATCGAGGTCGTTAAATTTTGTACCGCTAATATTGACCAATAGTTCTGTTTCTATCTGAGATGCTTCAAACGCACCGACATCAACAACTGCTATACCATCTCCATCACCATCAAGAGTCCGGGGAAAACCATTACCACGTTGGTCAAATTGTACCCCAGGCAGAATATTAGCATTATTTTCCCCATCAATGGCAGGGTTATTAATATCCTGAATTAAAGCATGAGTTAACGTCAAACCACCATTATTTACTAAATTTGGATCGAGTACAGAACTCACTGGAACCTGCAAGACTTCACTAGGAGCAAAACCGCTACTGCCAAGAATATCCCCAACTAGGTTAGAATCATTGCTATTAAAAACTCCTACTAAAGTGTCGTTGAAATTCTCTGAAACATCAGACAGAATAATTGTTGATGAAGCATCAAAATTTCCAGCAATAATACTGTTGCTAACATTAGCAGTCCCACCATTAGCAATTCCACCACCATTCCCAATGTTGTCACCATCGTTGTCAGCAATATTTTGAGTAATAGTACTGTTAGTAATTGTGGCAGTAGCTCCAATAAAATTAATGCCATCATAGAAAGTATTACGACCATTATTATAAATACCGCCACCATTCACATTTGTACTGTTACCAGAAATAGTACTGTTAGTCACTGTAACTGTACTATCATTAGCAATACCACCACCACTAGCATTTGTACTGTTGCCAGAAATAGTACTGTTAGTCACTGTAACTGTACTATCATTAGCAATACCACCACCAAAACGACTAGCAACATTTTCAGAAATACTGCTATTAGTAACTGTAGCTGTACCATTATTATAAATACCGCCACCATCAAAACCCGAAGTATTTCCAGAAATAGTACTGTCAGTCACTGTAACTGTACCATCGTTATCAATACCACCACCACTTAGTTCAGCATTTGTAGCTATGTTATTGCTGATGGTAGTGTTATTTACTTCTAGGACACCTGTGTTAACTAAAATAGAGTTACCATAAGCATCAGGAGCGAAAGTATTATTATTAATGATGCCAGCTCCAAAACTAGCAGTGTTATTATAAATGAGACTATTACCGATCGTTAAAGTCCCACCTCTAGTATAGACACCTCCTCCTGAAATAGCTGTATTACCTGTGACTGTACTATTTGCTAATGTCACATTCCCTTCAATATTTCTGATACCTCCTCCCTGTTCATTACTAACTACTCCATCAGTAATAGTTAGACCACTAATAGTAACTGTTGGCGATACAATATTTAATTGCAAGGCATTCAAAATCGGAGCATCAATTATTGGTGGTGGGGGTGCTTGAATATTGAAAACGCGACTAGCATTGTTACCGCTAATAGTAAGATTATTTGCCCCTAACCCATTAATAATAATATCGCTAGTAATATCTAATTGAGTATTTAGAGTAATTGTTTGACCAAATAGTATATTCGGGTCGAAGTCTATTGTATTCTCACCCGGCAAGAAGTTTGCTTGTTCGATAGCAGACCTGAGCGTAACTACACCCGTTGCTGTTAGGGGAACTCCATCATTTAAGTTGGCATCTCCTTCATCCCCTATGCTGTTAACAATAAAAGCATCAACAGTCTCCTGTTGGAAATTTCCGAAATTGATATTGGAAATATTTTGGTCTGCTACTACTGTAACAATGGGGTCTGGTGTAGTTTGAGTGAAACCTGTTTGTTGTACTTCCCTAACTGTGTAATTTCCTGCTGGGATATTGTTAATGGTGTAAGTGCCGTCTGTATTAGTTATAGCGTTTGGTTCGTCTAACTCAAAAGTATTATTATTATTCTGGTCTAGGTAAATTCTGAATCCTGGCAAACCTAATTCTTCTGGGTCTTGAAACCCACTTTGGTTATCATCTTGGAATTTCACCCCACTGATACTGCCTAACTCTGGTGACTGAAAATTTCCCAAATTGATATTGGAAATATTTTGGTCTGCTACTACTGTAACAATGGGGTCTGGTGTAGTTTGAGTGAAACCTGTTTGTTGTACTTCCCTAACTGTGTAATTTCCTGCTGGGATATTGTTAATAATATAACTGCCGTCTGTATTTGTTATGGCGTTTGGTTCGTCTAACTCAAAGGTATTATTATTCTGGTCTAGGTAAATTCTGAATCCTGACAAACCTAATTCTTCTGGGTCTTGAAACCCACTTTGGTTATCATCTTGGAATTTCACCCCACTGATACTGCCTAACTCTGGTGACTGAAAATTTCCCAAATTGATATTGGAAATATTTTGGTCTGCTACTACTGTAACAATAGGGTCTGGTGTAGTTTGAGTGAAACCTGTTTGTTGTACTTCCCTAACTGTGTAATTTCCTGCTGGGATATTGTTAATGGTGTAAGTGCCGTCTGTATTTGTTATAGCAAAGGGTTCATCTGCATCTAAGGTATTACTGTTGTCAAAATCGACATAAATAGTAAATCCTTCTAATGGAGGTTCACCTGGGTCGAAGAAACCATCACCATTAAGGTCGTTGAATTTTGTACCACTAATACTCCCACTCTGGGCAATAGTAGCAATATTAGCAATATCTATATTTGTAAAAGTTGTAGATCCAGAGTTAACCGTAATAGTAGGAGCTGCAACAGTTTGAGTTAAACCAACAGGTGGAATATCTCTAATACTATATGTACCAGGGTCTAAGCTGATATTTTCAAACAAGTATGACCCTTCACTATTTGTTACTACTCTAGGTTCATCGTTGTCTAAAACTTGATTATTATTAATATCGACGTAGATAGTAACTCCTGCCAAACCTGGTTCGATAAAGTCTAAAACACCATTGTTGTTGATATCGTTGAATTTTGTACCACTAATTTGCAGGTTTGTAGGTGCTTGGGGACCAGTGACTTGTAGGCTAAAAATTTGCGTATCTGTAGTGTCACTGGGGTCAGTAACTGTAAGTTCAATATTGCTGTTACCTATGTCTTGGTCTGTAGGTGTACCTGTTAATGTAGCTGTACCGTTTCCGTTATCGGTAAATTGTAACCAACCAGGTATGTTACTGGAGTTAATATCTATCCGGTCTTCGTCTATATCATTGGCAGTAATTTGGTAAGTGTATAGTTGACCTACTGTAGCTGTTGTTGGCGCTCCACTTGTAAATACTGGGTTGTCGTTAACTGGAATGACATTGATGTTAAGGGTGTATGTTTCTTGACTGTTGAGTCCACCACTATCACCGATCTGGAATTCTAAGTTGGTGTAATTATTGCCGAACTCGTTATGGTTGGGGATGTAGAAAATGTTTTCAAGAACACCCTCGTCTGTGAATGTTTCCTGTCGTCCTAATTCTGGAGTTCTGGTTATGTTGAAGTTGCTGAAAAAGTCACCATCTTCATCTCGAAAGTTGAAAATTGATGTATTAAATTGAAAGGTAGTATCTTCTTCTATTGTAATCTCAGCATCTGCTGCAGTTGGGGGTGTATCTGTACTTCTTTCCCCGACATTAATATTAATTGTGTATTCTAAACTATCAGCTTGACCGTCATTAACTGTAAATGTGAATTCATCGATGTTATTGCCTGCAGGAGTTGGTTCTATACTATATACCAGTTGGTCGATGTCACTAACGGGGATGGGGTTAGTGACTGGTTCATCGTTGAGAGTAAGACTGCCTAAAGTTGGTTCTTGGGCGATCGTAATACTTGCTAGGTTGTCTCCATCTACATCTACGATAGGAAAGTTGCTTTCTTGGAATTGGAATTGTCCAGTGATATTTGCTTCAAAGCGAATATTATCATCTGCACTTACAGGAGGATCATTAACTGGGTTGACGTTGATAGTTATTGTCGCTTGGTTGCTATTTTCTGAACCATTGTTAAAAATAACTGGGAATGTGGTGTAGTTGTCGCCATTTTCGTGAATGTTTGGACGATAGCTGAGAGTTCCTACTTGGGTAGCGCTGATAGTTTGACCAGGGGTTAATGGTGAACCTGCCAATAATAGTTCCCCTCGTTCGGGTAAATTCACGATTTCGATTTCGGTTAGAGGGTCGCCATCGGAGTCTGTATAATCAAAATCAGTGATACTAAAGTTGTAGGTGGTATCTTCGTCTATGCGGATATTGCTATTATTAGCTGTTGGTGCGGTGTTGACAGGTTCAATTTGAGAAGCAAAGAGCAAATTTTCTGGCAAAACTCCTGGATAACTTACCAACACCTCTTCTCCAAACGCCAAATTATCCCCAACTTCCCCAACTTTAACCCCAAGTTCCCAACTACCACCTAATTCTGCATTACCCACAGGACTTACTGCACCAGCAACACCTACCCCACTCAACTCATGGAACCTTCCCACAAAAGCTTTCCCAATATCTCCCGCACCTACCTCGCAACCATACAACAATATTCCACCAGAACCTATGGTCTCACCCCACCTTTTCAACTCCGCCTCGTATTTGGTCAACGTCGAGATACTTAACTTAGTATTACCCAACTGCAAACTACCAGGAGAACCATGACAAACAATATGGAGACTATTAATTGGATAATCCAAAATAGCTCTAGTTATTTGCCTCACCTCATCTTCTTCCGAGTTCAGAATGGCAACTTTTGCTCCTGACAAAACCCCTGATGCTAACATTTGATAATTTTCTACCCTGGGGTCAATAATTACTGACATTCCCATACCAGGAGGCCAAATACTCACACAATGGCTATTATCTTTATCCCTTATGGATTTAATACCCAACCATCTGCACGGTGCAAATGTGGTTGGTGGGATGAGAATCCCCATTGACCCCGTTCTCCTGACTCCTGACTTCTGACTCCTGACTCCTTCTTCAATTGCCAACTTTTTACAGAAAATTTCATGGTTGTGATTTTGGTTTAAAAAGTTCATGGTAAATATTTGTGAATCTGTTTTTTTCTGAGGATTTTTCCTGATCAAGTAAAGATTCAGGAATTAGAATTTGGATAGTAAATTATGTATAACTTGTGTGTAAAAGACCGGGTTTAAAGGCTTCATCAAATAAATTAAATTGGCGATCTTCAAGACTAGGTTAGGAAGCTAATTCGCTACTAATTGTTATGGCCACAGCCTATTGACTCCGGTTTTTATACTGTTTAGTTTTTTTTATTTGTGAATTTAATCGTATATAAATAACTAACATAACGGCAATAAAGATAATATTAAATTTTATTTTCCGGAAGACAATAAAGAAGTTTTGTAAAGTTTTGATTGGTAATCTTCTGATGAAGTTATTTCTTAGACATAACTTATTCGATCTTTCACTGCACTTGAAGACAATATTTTACTTGTCTTAATAAATTAGTTGTTTGCTAGGTTGCTCGAAGAAGATATTAATGATATAAACGTCTTAAATTATTATGTACTGAAATCAAAGTACACCAAGTTAAATAAATATACCGATAAGATGAGGACGAAATAAAATGGGAAGTAAATTTTTATTATCTTTAATCTCAATATTTATTTTAGGAGTTCCTTTAACATGGGCAAAATCTGCAACTGGATTAACACAAATAAATTCTACAAAAGTTAAACCTCAAGATGAGTCTTTTCTCCATTTACTATCACCACCAATATTACAGAGCTTAAATAACTCCCATTCTGTTCCTTCAACAGTTAGAAAAAAAACCCTACAACTAGCACAAGCATCAGATGAATATGACGATCTTTCAGAACTAGACCAAGTAACCTCCGTATCCCAACTCTCAGATATCCAACCTACAGACTGGGCATTTCAAGCATTACAATCATTAGTAGAACGTTACGGTTGTATTTCAGGATATCCAGACGGCACTTACAAAGGCAACCGAGCTATGACCCGATACGAATTTGCTGCTGGGTTAAATGCCTGCTTAGATAGAATGACAGAATTAATTGGCCAGTCTACAGTAGACTTAGCGACTCGCGAGGATATAGCTGCCGTTCAACGTTTAGTCGAAGAATTTGCTCCAGAGTTAGCTACCCTCCGTGGTCGAATAGATGTACTTGAAGCTCGCACCGCAGAATTAGAAGCAAACAGGTTTAATGGCACTACAACAATATTTGGTGGAGAAGTAATATTTGGCTTAACCAACGGTTTTGGCGGTGAGGATGTAGTCAATGCTTTTGGTGGACGTGGAGACGGAGACAAAAACACAATTTTTAATTATTTAGTACGATTGCAAACAGCTACAACCTTTACAGGTAAAGACCGCCTACGAATAGAATTGGGTGCAGCAAATTTCAGTAGTCGTAGTTTTGCAGGTAGTCAGTCATTTAATACAGATATGGCAATTTTATCTTATCAAACAAATACAGATGATGAGTTTCAGATATTTAAGTTGGAATATCGTTTTCCCGCTTTTGGCGATCGCGTGGTCTTCACTTTCCGTCCTGTCAACTTCAGCTTAAATAGTGTCCTCACAGCTAACTCCCCTTATTTTGATGCAGGTCGTGGGTCTATTTCCCGCTTTACTGACTCTAGTCCCATATTTAAGATAGGTAGATTAGATTCTGGTTTAGGTTTTGACTGGTTAGTTACTGATAAAGTACGTTTGCAAGTTGCCTACGGTACGCGGGATAGCGAAAACCCTGGTAACGGTCCTACAGGCCAAGGTGGCATTACTGATGCTGGTCACAGTGCGATGGGAGTCCAATTTTTAACTGTTCCATTTGATAATGTATTGACTGGTGTGACTTATATTAATGCTTATTCAGAAGACGGTTTTCTAGATACCTTTACTGGTAGCTTAAATGCTGATACTTCTGGAGGGTTAAGTATACCTGCTAATATTAATGCCGTGGGTGGTACAGTGCAATGGCGAGTTTGGGAGAAAATAACTCTGGGTGCTTGGGGAGGATGGGTATTTACAAATTATATTAATTCTGATGCTCATGCTACTTCTAATACTTATTTATTTTCTGTTGGTATGTCTGACCCTTTTGGTCGTCAAGGAGATTTATTTGCCGTTTTATTTGGTAAACCATTAAAATTAGTTGATGGAGATAATGGCATTGAAGAAGATGAGGATACTTCTTATCATATAGAAACTTTTTATCGGTATAAAGTTAACGATTATATCACAATTACTCCCGGATTTTTTGTAGTGACTAATCCAGAACATAATGAAGATAATGAAACAATTGTAATTGGAGTTTTACGGACAACTTTCCGCTTTTGACCTTGAAGAAGGAAGAAGGAAGAAGGAAGAAAAAATGGATGGGGACTCAAACTTCAACCAATTGTCAACACTCTGTAAGACAGTGGGGTATTAAACCCAAAAGAAAAAGATAAGTAAAATTAACAAAAAAAATTTAGAATAACTATATTTATCTATGATTGAAGAAAGAAGAATAAAAAAGTGGATGGGGACTAAAATCTCAACCAATTTTCAACATCTTGTAGATGGCGGGATATTAAACCCAAAAGAAAAAGATAATATCAAAAATAATAGCTTTTTGATAGCAGTAAGAAACAGAGAACAAACAAGAGTAAAGGTGCAACAAAAAAGAACAAAATATTTGGGAATGAACGAAGACAGGAGTCATAATTCCCTTCTGCCTTCTGCCTCCTCCCCTCTGCCTTTCCTGATAAATTCAATTAATAAATTGATATGTTTCTTTCTTTCTTCTTCTTTTTCCCTTGGGTTAATATCTGTAGCTTACGCTCAAGAAGAAAATTCTAGGGAACCAGCAAAACGTAGAATAAGCGTACCGTTTTTTGAAGAAGAGAGAAAACTAGATTTCAGTGGCTTTTCTAATACTTTTTTAAATGATGCTCTGGGTGGTACAGGCGACCCAATGGGTGGCACCACTGCACCTGGTTCTGATTTTACCATGTCTCCAGATGTATCGGACTCGGAATTTTCCGACCCTTCTCGTGGAGTGGGAAACCCCTCTCGTGGTGGAATGATGAGAGGTTCTCAACCTGCTGCTGGTAGCTCTGGCGATCGCGTATCACCTACACCTATAACTCCTATTACTGGAGGTGGAGGTAGAGGTATTTTTCAACAGTTACCACCGAGGTAAAAGGTCTACTCTTCGATCAAGCAAGTTCGGTGAAATCATCAATACTAATGACGCTTTCCTCTACACCCTGTAACGTAATAGAAAGCTGGTTAGTACTAATGCGAGTATCATTACCTATCTGAGAAATAGTCAATTGCTCGACACTCAGACCACCCTGTAAACCAATAATATCTATTCCGTCTTCAAAATCAACAATAATATTGTCGCCATGACCTAATCCAAAGTCAAAGCGATCGCCACCAGGTCCGCCGATGAGAATATCATCACCCCTGTGGCCACCAATAATATCAACACCATTACCTCCATCAACTGTATCGTCACCTTTACCTCCAAAAAGTAAGTCGTTACCATCCAAACCTTGGAGTGTATGATCACCTTTGTTGCCATAAATGAAACTATTTTCAGAAGTTCCAATTAAATCATCATCATCATTTGTACTGATAATAACATTAGGAGCAATAACCGACTGAGTTCTCTGCCAAACACTTTCCCCGACTTCTCGCCCTAACTCGCGACCATTCAAGTCCCCATCATCAAAATGAATACCACCATAAAGACGAGAAATACCAGCTTCATCCGCAGCTTCACTAAAAGTATCCCACTCCAAAACTAGAGGTGACTCCGGTGTCACACCAGGTTCAAAACGAGACTCTCCTGCTGCAAAACTGACTGAAGCACCAAAATCATCACTACCAGTAAACCGTTCCAAAATTTCTGCACCCGCAGCACTGAAAGTACTATGACCAGATACATATTCCGCAAAAGGAGGTGAAGGGTCACTACCAGGTGTTTGAAAGGTGAGAAAATCAGTCGCTAAAATAGTTTGAGTTCCTTCTGCTGGACCTGCCCAAGCATCAATAGCAAAACCACCAAGCTCTGGATTAAATTCTCCTATTAAACCCAGTTCTCCTAACTCCCGGACTGTGCGTACAGGTCGAGCATAATCATAAAAAGTTTTAGCATCCCAAGCAGCAATACCAGCATCAAATACTGCATTACCCAAATTAAAGAACAGTTTCACATCCTCGTCTAAAGTATGATTATCCCTAGCGGAAACAAATTCTCCAAAAGTCAGCCAAGTTCCGGGAGGGAATGATGTACCGCCTCCGTCTTCCCAAAATTCGGCGATTAATTTTTGTTCATCTGTCAGGTTAGCACTGAGATCGACAATTCTTTGTGTCTGTTCGATAAATTTAGGATTAATAATTGTACCAACAATATCGGGAGTAATTTCAACCACAGACTGGTCTGCTAGAGTAATTGTGCGTGCTTCTAAGTCTACCTCACCATCTACAAGTAAAAATGGTTCTGGTGCTTCTGGTCGTATGTCTTCAACGGATGTGAGACCAAAGGGTGTAACATTACCCCATTGAGGAGTTAGGAATGTTTGCACTCTTTGTTCTTCACCGGGTAGAGCATCAATGGGAACCCGTTCGGGAGTCCAAGACTCTATATCGATAGTTTCTCCAGGAAAATTAAGGGGTTGATAGTTAGTAATATCGGAGTAAGGAGTTCCGTCACCGTTGGGGTCATTTCCTAGTTGGTTGGAGCCATCATTTCGACGGAATGTTAATAGTGCTTCAGCGGAGACATTACCAATGCCAGCAGGAGTAGTTGTATCGGTGGTTGTGTTGTTGGGGTCAAAGCCTAATTCAGCCATGACTTCATTGAAAATTTCTACTTCGCTAGGGAAGAGTTCCGATAATACCCGATAAGCAGCAAAACTTATAGCTTCAGTTTTGTTGGCATCAGTGTTTTCTGACTGGGGACGTTGGAGATTATCCTCTAATTGAGTTCCAATAGCTAGTGGGTCGTAGGCGCTCCAAGCGTCATAGGCGGCTGTGTGTAGGATGCCATAAGCACGGGAGGCAACAGTCGGACCGGGGGAGGTGTTGATGACTGCTTGTTGTACTGCTTGATCCCATAGTACGGAAATGCTTGGTGTGGGATTTTCTACTGTGACAAGTTGAGTTTCTGGGTTGACGGTGAGATTGATGTTGTTGTCAGAAATTTGCTGATTTTGCCTGGTGGAATTATTCATGTTTTTTTGTTAGTGTTAAAGAACTAAAGTGTAGAAGGAAGACTGAAGAAGTAAGAAGAAAGAGGGAAGAAGCAAGAGTCGGATAGGCGATTTATCAAACAGGATTGGGTCTAAAACCCCGCCTTTTAAGGTGAAATATTCTTTCTGTTTGGCGATTATTAATGTTCTATTGCTCTATTGGACAATAGTTATTGCTCTGGTTCAAAAGCGATCGCTCTGTTTGGCGATTATTAATGTTCTATTGGACAATAGTTATTGCTCTGGTTCAAAAGCGATCGCTCTGTTTGGCGATTATTAATGTTCTATTGGACAATAGTTATTGCTCTGGTTCAAAAGCGATCGCTCTGTTTGGCGATTATTATTGCTCTATTGGACAATAGTTATTGCTCTGGTTCAAAAGCGATCGCTCTGTTTGGCGATTATTAATGTTCTATTGGACAATAGTTATTGCTCTGGTTCAAAAGCGATCGCTCTGTTTGGCGATTATTAATGTTCTATTGGACAATAGTTATTGCTCTGGTTCAAAAGCGATAGCTCTGTTTGGCGATTATTAATGTTCTATTGGACAATAGTTATTGCTCTGGTTCAAAAGCGATAGCTCTGTTTGGCGATTATTAATGTTCTATTGCTCTATTGGACAATAGTTATTGCTCTAGACCCTACATACATCCTGGAGGGACTGTGTGCGGAAATAGTTCCGCACTTTAAAAGCGCCGTAGGAAACCTCGCCAATTAGCACTCAATTTTAACTTTTAACTTCCGGGTAGCGGCACTACTCCCTACTGCCTAATCTCCTAGTAGACTTGACTGTAGCTTGGCGAAAACTGAAGCATAGTCATCATTTCTTTCTGGTAAAGCATTCTCAACAGAAAGTGCTTTAGGCCAACGGTATTGATAGTATCCCATTGTCCTTAATTCTGCTGCTAGACGCTCAAAACACTTTCTCGCCTGTTCATCTCGACCAGGAACTTCGCGGTCGTAAACTAAAGATGTCATCACATACATTTCTCTACTGTTAACACCATCTAAAACAATCATTGGCTCAAACCCGTAATCATTAAAAAAGTGTTCAATCACAGGAACAATAGTAAGTGCATCGGTACCAGAAGCAGGTGCTGTCACAGCTAGCCAGATAAAACCACATTGGTCTCGGTCTAGATCCATAATTTCTGGAATTGAATTGCGTTTACGCCAATAACTAATAGGAATACTGCCCTGAACAGGAATTCCAGCAAAAGTCAAGAGACGACCTTTCAGTAGTTTATGAGTCAATTCAGGAATTTCTAGATTCCTGTTCCAACGCATTTTTTTGATTTGAGATTGATCTACAGTGAACGTTTTCAATCTACTTACTTTGTTATTGAGGGCTTCGTGAATATCCGCTTTCATTGCTTCAGCGTGCCTTAAAGTAAGAGAATAGATAGCAAACACTCCGTTATAAACTCCTGACCAGCCAGGAATTTGTTGTTGGCGTAAGAGTTTCAGCATCAGATTGCGATCTAGAGTTCTTTGTGCATCAGTCTCTTGCCAAGGAAACTGACTGACTTCTGCCAGAATTCGGTAGCCATGCAACAGTATCCAGTTACTTTCAATTAATCCAGTTTGCTTTAAATTGTGCAATTGCTCAGTTAGCTCACCTAACTGCTCTTCTTCATCAATGGAAAAATAAAATATTTGTAGGTATGCGGGAGCTAACGATAATTCCAACGTGATTTCGGTAACAATTCCTAAATTTGATTGCCGAAATAAACCTTTCAAGTCTGGTCCGAGACCATAACGAGATATTCCTGCTGTTGAAGCGTTGGGCAAAGCATCAAATCCAGTTTTGAGTAATTCACCAGAGGGTAAAATTGCCTCAAGGGAAATTACATGGTTCCAGCGAATCACATTCAGACCGTTGGCATAACCTGCATCTATAGCATTGCCAATAATGCTGGAATAAGGTGAACTTCCTGTGAGAGAAAAGAACAAGTGGGGATAATTTGACCGCAAATATTCAAATAACTGCTGCTGAGTTACTCCAGGACCAAGAGTGACGGTGGCATTTTTACCATCTACCTTAATCTGATTCAGTCTACTCAAATTCATAACCACACTCAGGTTTTCATCAGGAACTTGAGAACCATATCCCCAGTTATATCCCTGACTGACTGGGTGAATATGAACTCCAAATAGTTGAGCAGCTTTAAGGCACGCTTGAACCTCTTGTGGTGAACCTGGTTGAATCACGAAACGCACTTGTTGTGAAGTTTCAAAAGTTGCTGTCTCTACTGCGGCAATTACATTCTCATTGGTAATTACATATTGATGACCAAGTATTTTTTGACAAAATTCTAGGTAGTGCCATTTTAATTTCAAACTGGGGTTAGATTGTAAAACCGATACCATTGTTGTTCTCCTTATTGCTGAATAGATAAATTAAATTAGTTTTGGCTGAATCAAAAGATGATTGAGAGAGAATTTTTTACCTGAGTTTTGCTACTCTCAATCATTCCTAAAGTTAATCTAGAACTTGATGTTTCACTAGCTATTAGCTTTTAGCATTTCCGTACCGGTATGCTCCGCAAACAGCTATCAGCTTTTATCGCTCTGGGTTTAAATCCCCGGTATAAACCGGAAGGTGCGCGGAGGGGTTTAAATCCCCTTCTAAATGTTTACTGCTGACTGCTGAATGCTGAACGCTTTTTTAATGGGAATTAATTTTTTTCTTGCTCACAAGTAAACTTAGACCTAAAATTCCTAATCCTGCCAATGATGCAGGTTCTGGTACTGATTCATAGCTAACGTTGTCTCCTCCTGTAACCCTGGTATCAACAGCTCCTGTTTCCAGGTTGGGACCCCATATAGACCAAGCTCCAGGTTCACCAGGCTTGATTGCTTCATCTCCACCATCAATCAGAAGTACATAATCACTACTTTCTTGAGATTGGCCATTGTACTCTATTCCTAAAAATTCTCCATTGGCAAAAACAGCGTTTGCCTTATCTGCATTTGTGTGGGAGAAAGAAAATGTGTCTAATGTGTTTAAAGTAAGTTCTACGTCAAACTCAGTTAGGGCAAACTTCTCCAAAGCGTTCAATTTATCTGGTTCTGCCTCGAAACTGACAGAACCAGAACCGAGAATATCTTCAGCATCATCTATCAGAGGGAAATTGAAGTTGAAAGAGGCAGCATGAGCGGGAATTTCTGAAACTACGGTAAACAAAGCTGCACTAGCAATTGCGACGGTGAATTTTGTGAAGATGTTGTTAGTCATTGTTTTACTTTTTCCTATGATTTGTTGATTTAATTTGTCTGATGAGTTTGAAAAAAAGACAAAATGAGTCTTTTGAGCAAAAATAGCTGTGAGTAACTAGATGAGCGATCGCTAATTTTGCCTAAACTTGCATTCTCCTAGAGCTAGTTAGTAGCTCTGGAATAAAAGCTATCAATTTTGGTTAAAATCCCCTTGAGATTGCATTTTTCTCGGTTTCAGTATAAATCTCAACTTAATACTGAACGCTTAACAATTCGACCAGGAACTCCGACAACTGTGCAATTAACAGAAACATTCCGTAGAATAACTGCATTAGCACCAATAGAAACATTGTTGTCGATTTTGATATTGCCTAAAACCTTAGCTCCAGCTCCGACAATCACATTGTTTCCCAGAGTAGGGTGGCGCTTTCCAGTCTCTTTACCAGTTCCACCAAGAGTCACGCCTTGGTATAGCAGAACATATTCTCCCACTTTCGCTGTTTCGCCAATTACTACACCCATCCCGTGGTCAATGAAAGCACCCTTACCAATTTGAGCAGCAGGATGAATTTCAATTCCAGTCAAGAAGCGAGCAAAGTACGAAATGAAGCGAGGAATTAAGGGAGTTTTTAAACCATGGAGATAGTGAGCTATCCGATAACACAGCAAGGCATGAAACCCTGGGTAACACAACAAAACTTCAAACCAGTTTTTAGCTGCTGGATCACGTTGAAAAATAATCTGGAAGTCAGCTGATATCGTTCTCAGAAAATTAAGCAGTTTGATCTGACTTGCCAAGAAGAAATATCTATGAGATTCTGAAGCTACCAAATGCTTGTTAATCCTGCTTTCAACAGGGATTAGTTCCCCAGTTAAGGACATTTTACTGTCTCCTTTTTACTGTTGTTTTTCTGTTCTGCGAGTTTATATTTCTCACATAGAAAAGGTTATGCAAAAATTTGTCAGTATCTACTGTTGTAATATTAAACCAGCTTTTCTTCGGTATAGTTAGTCAGGAGTCGGGAGGGAAGGAAGAGTAGAAAAAAGTTTTTTATGGCGCTATTATCCGGACATGATATAATAGGCGTTACATAGAGTGCCCATTGGAATTAGTGTGAAGAGTGTGGAGGGCGTTACATAGAGTGCCCATTGGAATTATAGTTTGAAAAAAAGAGGAAGTAAAAGATGTTACCTTTTGTACAAAGATTCATCCCGCCCCTCAGCGACGCCATATAATACAGTTTTTTTTAGCATAGAGTATATTTACTGATTGAAATTTATAAATTTTTTATAGCAATGAGCGCTGGTATATTTACAAATTGCAGGAGGGGCAAAATAGCTAAAAGTCTTATATTATCGGCAATTTATCATTTTATTTGTGGGTTTAATACCCCACCGTCAACGGGGGTGTTCACGCATTACTTGGGGGAGCGAATCCCCATGTAATTTTCCTCCTGTCTCCAGTATAGCTGTCTCCTGTCTCCTTCTTCAATCCCCCTTCCGGAGCTGTTGCCTTCCGGAGCTGTTGCCTGCGCACAGCGCTATAACCACAAAATCAGGTTTCAAGTCTCCTCTTTTAAGGGGATAAAAAGTGGAGCTTTACGCTTGCAAAATGCCATATCCAATCGACCAAGAGAAAGAAAATTCAGTATGTTCGATCGCCTCCCTATTACCGAAGGTACTGAATTCCGCAGTTCCTCTGTAAGAGGCTTTTTCCGTTTTTCATGCTGCGCTTTTCATGTGGGCGTTTTGCGCTTGCGCCTAACTTCCGCTAAAAGCTAGCACACAATGACCGCTTGCATCTGCTGCACCCCGCGCAGTCAGATCAAATCCGCTCGGGTTCGGTCTAAAAAAATGTTCCATCACAGCGCCATTACCAAATTTTTCTTGATATCCCCATCTTCCCATCTCCCCATCTTTACAGCGGTTTTCATTTCGGTAGACCACAGTAGGGACGTTCTATGGAACTTCCCTACTGGGCGCGTGATTGTTACTATGTGGTTCATCAATATAAAAAGCGCTGTAAACTTGGTTCTATAAGTAACTGTGCAAAACTAATTTAATATTTGGTGCAGAATAGTTACAATAATGGAATTACTTTTGATGTCTTTATAATGACCCAATTAAGTTCAATTACTATCTCACCTAATTTAGAACCTACTGGTTTATTTGTTCTCTTACATGGCTGGGGAGCTAATTGTAATGATTTAACACCTTTAGCAACACAGTTGAATTTGCCTGATTATTGGTTTGAATTTCCAGATGCTCCATTACCTCATCCTCAAGTTCCACAGGGAAAAATGTGGTATGACTTAGAGAGTTTAGAATTCCAAGGTCTGGTTGAAAGTCGTCAAATATTAATTGATTGGCTAATTTCTCTAGAAAGCAAAACAGGGATACCTTTATCTAAAACTATTCTATGTGGCTTTTCTCAAGGTGGGGCAATGGCTATGGATGTAGGAGTAAGTTTGCCAATAAAAGGTTTAATTATTTTAAGTGGATACCTACATTCTCAACTTCAACCATCAGGAGAAAAATTACCACCTGTTTTGGTTGTACATGGTATACAAGATCCAGTTTTACCTATTGAACAAGGAAGACGAACGCGCGATACTTTCACAAATCTGGGGGCAAATATACAATACCAAGAATTTAATATGGGACATGAGATTATTCCAGAAATTGTGAAGTTAATGCGAAGTTTTGTTATAGATACTATGGCAAAAGCTTAGAAAGACTATTATATTAAATGGAGGTGTGAATAACACTCCGTTTTAATTGATGCTTTCAGCAGATGCCATTTCAGGGAGGTCGGTTTTGATGCAAACTATAGCCCGTTCTTTACACGAGGTTGCTAATTTAACTGCGCAGGATGTAGCTAAGTTGGCTTTACGTTTGGAGGAAGATGATTATCAAAATCCTTTTGACGGGTTGAATGATTGGCACCTGCTACGAGCGATCGCCTTTCAACGTCCAGAGTTAATCGATCCTTATATCCATTTATTGGATTTAGAGCCTTGTGATGAGGCTTGAGGAAAATATGGGAACGCACAAGTCAGTAATTTAATCATTTTGTCAGATTTGAGAGTGTTGGTTTAGTAAACAAGGTATTTTTAAGCTTGGATACTTTTTACCCAACACTCCTATTTATCTTAATCTTAATTATGTTTGAATACTTACTGATGATTTTAGTCAAATAGGAAACATTCATTTGATATGACAACTGCTTGGCGTTGCACAGTGACGAATGATTTTAGATTTTTGATGAACAGGATTTTGGATTAATCAATTGCTAGAATGATTGATATTAGGTTTTTTTATCAAAGTCTAAACTAATTTTTGGCAATATCATTCCATAATGTGCGACCCCAACTGCTTAATGAAAAATATGGCGTTGCTCAAGAGTGTGTATGATATTAATTTTAATTACTTAGGAGTCAACCCACCCCCACCCCTCCCAGGAGGGGAAGTCAGGAGGACTGAGCCAGGAGAAAGAAAAGTGTTTTTCGGTCAATTAAGTAAAGACAACATCTAATTTTGCTATTCAAAGAATGACTCTTAATTTACCTAAATTACTTATTTCATACCTCAAATCACCAATGCCAAAAATACTATATTAATTAATTATTTGCTTCTTCACAACTTAACGATCTAGAATTTCAACAATTAACAATTATTAATTAACAATTACCTCTCCTTTTCAAGACAAGAAAATATTATGGGTAGAAGAGTTTTAATCAGTATTTGTGGTGGTATAGCAGCTTATAAAATTTGTGAAGTAGTTTCTACTCTCGTAAAATCTGGTATCGAGGTGCGAGCAATTTTGACAGATTCTGCTCAACAGTTCATTACACCTCTAACTTTATCCACTCTCTGTCGTTATCCAGCTTATACAGATCGAGATTTTTGGCAGTCTACTCACGGACGTCCATTGCATATTCAGTTGGGTGAATGGGCAGAAATAATAGTCATTGCTCCTCTAACAGCAAATACTTTGGCAAAGTTAGTATACGGTTTAGCAGATAATTTGTTAACTAATACAGTGCTGGCTTCTAGTTGCCCAATTTTATTATCTCCGGCAATGAATACTGATATGTGGGAACAACAGACAGTACAGCAAAATTGGCAACAAATATTGACAGAAAAAAGATATTATGGTATGAATCCAAGTATGGGAATATTAGCTTGCGATCGCGTTGGTCAAGGCCGAATGGCGGAACCAACAGAGATAATCACAAATATAGAATCTTTGTTATATACAGCAGGCAAAAGAGATTTAGTAGGTAAGAGAATATTAATTAGCGCGGGTGGAACCCGAGAACATTTAGACCCTGTGAGGTATATTGGCAACCCTTCTACGGGTAAGATGGGTATAGCTTTAGCTAAGGCGGCATTGCATCGCGGTGCAAGTGTTACTTTGGTTCATAGTATTTCGGGAGAGTTGCTGTTATCAGGGATAAAAACTGTGGAGGTAGTGAGTGCTGCTGAGATGCGACAAGCAATGTTATCTCATTTTACTGAAGCAGATATAATTGTGATGAGTGCGGCAGTAGCAGATGTTAAACCTGTTGAGTATAGTAGTGAGAAGTTGCCAAAGCGATCGCTACCAGATTTATTACCTTTGACGCCTGTACCGGATATTGTGGCGGAGTTAGGAAGGTTAAAGCAGCGCAGGCAATATTTGATTGGGTTTGCAGCACAGAGTGGAGATATTGTTGCACCTGCGTTTGAGAAGTTGCAGGTTAAAAATTTAGATGCTATTGTTGCTAACCCTATTGACCGAGAGGAAGCTGGTTTTGGTAGTGATACAAATCAAGGAATTTTTCTGGATGCTGAAGGTCGTCGGCGAGATATTCCGTCTTGTAGTAAATTAGAAATGGCTCATAGGTTGTGGAGTTTTGTCTTGGAGAGCGGGGGATGGGGAGATGGGGAGCTAGGGATATAGGGGGATGGGGAGATTAAATATTGATATCAAATCCGGTAGCAGTAGTTGAAGGTGTGGAACTGGGAGTTATAGAAATCGGATTATTTTCTACTACTGAACTAATATTATTGTTTGGTTGATTAAGATTAATTTTTCCTGTATCTGTAAAGACTTCACCTGTATTAATTTTACCTACTTCAGTGGTCAGATTAATATTACCACTTCCTTGAGGATTAGTGGAAGTAATATTACCTGTATTTATATTATTTCTAGCACTAATATCAATGTCACCAGCAGTACCTGTTTCTGCTTGAGTCGTAATATTATTTGTATTAACAGAACTTGCCTGACTATTAACAGAAATATCTCCACTATTATTATTGCCAATAGAACTAATATTACCTGTACTTATATCCTCTATTGCTACAATATTTATATCCCCAGAATTTCCAGCTTTGGCAATTGTCTCAATATTATTTGTATTCACAGAACCTTCTTGACTATTAACAGAAATATCTCCACTATTATTATTGCCAATAGAACTAATATTTTCTGTATTTATATCCCCTTCCGTATTAACATCAATATTACCTGAGTCTTCTGAGTCACCAAGGGATTCAATATTTCCCGTATTTACCTCCCCATTATCGCTACTAACCTCTATGTCCCCAGTATTTTCTCCACCACTAGAATTAATTTCCTCAGTATTGATATCTTCTTCCCGCTTCGACATTAATATCATCTGAGTTGCCAGAGTTGGTGCCAACAGAACCTGAACTTAATCTCCCACCAGTAATATCAATAGTATCAACTGCATCTAGAGTTATGTCTCCCCCACTACCCAGAAAAGAACCAGAATTTGAATTTATGGCGTTGAACAGTGACGAATGATTTGATATTTTTGATTGAATTGGATTGTGGATTAATCAATTGCTAGAATAATTAATAGAGTTGTTGGGAAATAACTTAGGTTAGCGTGTTTTAGATTAGCTCGTGTCAGTTTTGCACCTTGTAAATTTGCCAACATTAAATCAGCATTTTGGAGGCTAGCATCAGTCAAATTAGCCTCTCTAAAATTAGCATCAGGACTTACGCAAATTGACCTTTAAACCACCATCTGTAGGGGCAAATGGCATTTGCGCTCCGCAAAGATCCGAATGGCGCCCTCGCTATATGCAGAGTCTCTGCGTAAGTCCTGAGCATACTGAAGTTTGGATTAATTATTCGGTAATATTTTTTCTAATAGTTAATCTGAGTTGAAAACATTGAAAACTATGACTCCTGACTCCTGATTCCTGATTCCTGATCTCATGTCCGCTGGTATCGTTTGTGTAAACCCAAGGGTGAATATCTACAAAAAATTTCAGGTTTTTTGGACTTTTAAGTCTTCTATTCTAGATAACTAAAGCCTTCTTCCCTCTTCACTTCTTCCCTCTTCCTTCTTCCTTCTTCCTTACCTTTACAATAACGATGCTACCGAACTTGATATGACTCCTAGCTGCCAGGAAAATATTACAACTTAAATAGGATTTATATATTCTCTATTCCCTTGTTCAATCCCTAAATTTTGACTAGACTGCCAACTTTTATAAGTTTCTGTATCACTAATAATATTAATATTAAATAAATCTATTCCCTCTTGCTCCAATAAAGCCAAAATTGCCAAATTCAATTGGTCATAAGAGCTATAATACTTATCTAAATTGTTAGTATATCCAATTACTCTAATCACGCGAGCATTTCTGTCCAATCCATCAAATCTCACCAGACAAGAATTATCTAAAATGTCAATTGATTTAGGGATTTGTCGAATTTTCTCATTAATATCGGCTATTTTCTGAGCTGAAATTCCGTCAATTTTAATGAATAAATCAATAGCTGCTTTCCGATTTTCAATTGGCTGTTGGCAGAAATTTTTGATGTTGCCATCAATCATTTTAGAGTTAGGAACTTTCTGGATAGCTCCCTTAAACTTTAAATAAATTGTTGTACTTCTAATACCAATTTTCGTAACCTGCCCCAAAACACCACTTGGTAGTAAAATCAAATCATTTTCACGATACAAGCTGTCACTGTAAATTACAACTGTAGCTAACCAATCACTAATAACATCCTTAAATAATAAACCTAGCGTTAAACCAGCGCCACCGACTAAACCAAAGATTGCAGTAACAGAAGTTCCTAGTAATAATTCTCCTGCTTTTAAGCCAAAAATTAGGATAGCAGTAAACCTAAATAATATCGGAAGATAAGGGCTAATAATATCATCTAATTCAGTCTCAGTTTTAGCTGATAAATTACTAAAAAATTCTCCTAATATCGGAGAGATACGGTAGATAATTAGTGAAACATTACCTACTATTGCTAAGTTAATAATTCCTGTGACTATTTGATTTAATTGGGGAGAAATAGAATCTGTTAATATTAATTGTAGAATCCACAATCCAAGTATATAGATAAACCACCCTATGGGCTGTTTAACAGATGCAATTAATTGATCGTCAAGGGTAGTTTTTGTATTACGAGTTAAAGCCTCAACTTGCTTAATTAATATTATGCTGAATAGTTCTTTTAATCCTAATATTCCTATTAAAGCCAGAGCAATAAAAAATATTTTTATTGCTGGTATATCTAGAATTGTAATATTTATGAGACTTTGCCAAATTTTTTCCATGATTAATAAAGTCAGATTCCTTGAATAATTTAGTAGTTTTTAAGTTAATAGATAAGTATTTAGCATTCAGCTATTTTTTAGTTTTAGACAAACGGTTGGCGATCGCTCCTATCTAAATAAAAAAAATTTATCTCAAAGTTAAGTAGGATTCAAAAGACACTCAGAGATCGCTCCCCATATAATACAACGGTGGGCGATCGCCATTTCCAGCAAAACTTAATTGCTTAATAATTTCCAAGGATAATTTTCCTTTGTTATCATCATTTAATGTGCTTTAGATAGACTCAATACTACACAAATATAAATTATCTATGTTAACCAAAATTAAAGATTTAGCAGCTACCCTCGCCCCCCGTATGATTGAAATTCGTCGTCATATTCACTCTCACCCAGAATTAAGTGGCCAAGAATACCAAACGGCTGCTTATGTTGCAGGTGTGTTATCTTCCTGTGGTCTCCATGTACGAGAGTCTATAGGTAAAACTGGTGTTCTGGGAGAACTCAAAGTTAATAGTAATAATCAATGGTTGGCTATTCGTACCGATATGGATGCTCTGCCAATTAAAGAATGTACTAATTTAGATTTTGCCTCCCGTAATACTGGCATTATGCACGCTTGTGGTCACGATGTCCATACAACTGTAGGACTAGGAGCTGCAATGGTATTATCTGAATTGGGAGAACCCTTACTAGGTAACGTTCGGTTTCTGTTTCAACCAGCAGAGGAAATTGCCCAAGGTGCAAATTGGATGATTGAAGATGGGGCGCTTGAGGATGTACAGGGAATTTTAGGAGTCCATGTTTACCCAACTATTCCAGCGGGTTCGGTGGGTATTCGTCACGGGGTACTAACTGCTGCTGCTGATGATTTGGAATTGACAATTATTGGGGAATCTGGTCATGGTGCCCGTCCCCATGAAGCTATTGATGCGATTTGGATTGCTTCTCAAGTAATTACTAATTTACAGCAGGCCATTAGTAGAACTCATAATCCTTTAAGACCTGTAGTGTTAACAATTGGTAAAATTAGTGGCGGACGAGCGCCAAATGTGATATCTGACCAAGTAAAGATGTGGGGAACTGTACGATCGCTTCATCCAGATACCCATAAAGTTTTACCTGCATGGATTGAAAATATTGTGGCTAATATTTGTGGTTCTTATGGCGCTAAGTATGAACTAAATTATCGTCAGGGAGTACCATCTGTGCAAAATGACCCAGCATTGACTCAGTTGGTCGAGTCAGTTTCTTTGGAAGCTTGGGGCAGCGATCGGGTTTGTATTTTACCTGAGCCTTCCCTCGGTGCGGAAGACTTTTCTATGTATCTGAAGAAAGTTCCAGGTATGATGTTTCGTTTGGGAGTGGGACACAAAGACAAACCTAACTATCCTCTGCATCATCCTCAGTTTGAGGCAGATGAATCTGCTATTGTCACTTGTGTGGTTACTTTGGCTTATGCTGCCTATAAATATTGGCACAATTGCCATTTAGGCCATTAAGGTCTTGGTTGGGGAAGAGGGAAGAAGGAAAAATATTGTGTTGTCTGAGTTTTAAGCTTTTGATCTGTACTAATACTATTTCTAAATAGTAATGCTATGTTTGATTACCATCTGACCACTCCCCACACTCCCCATCTCCGCATCTCTTCATTACTAAAGATATATAGCAAACTTTTTGAGATAATGTAAGGCGCAAAATTAAAAAGGGTTTCGGTCCGGAATGCTCCACAAACGGCAATTGCTACAGTCAGCATTTCCTCAAAGGAATGCTTGGCAAACAGGGAGTGATCAATAGCTGAAACTGAGAGAAATGAACTTGAAAAGGGAATTTTAACCCTTCTTAAATTATCCTACTTTTACAAGCCAGGGATTTCAACCAAAGCTTATAACTGACAGCTAGTTAACATTAAATGATCTGCTAACCCTCAGTCAAAAAATGATTAAACTAGATGTAGTTAATTACATTAAGATGCTTTTATAACTGCAGTTATTAATGCTAGAATAGAAGTAGTAACTTCCAGTAAATGTAATGAATAATTGTAATTTTTAGGAGAAATATTGTGTCAACACAACAAGATGATCGGATTAAACAATTATTTATATTAGAAGCAGAAGAACATTTAGTTACCCTAGAAAATGGGTTGGTAGATTTGAAGTCTACAATGTCAGATTCTGAAACTATTAATGATATGTTTAGAGCAGCTCATTCTGTCAAAGGTGGGGCTGCTATGTTAGGAATGCACAGTGTACAAAAGGTAGCTCACCGTTTAGAAGATTGTTTCAAAATAATCCGCGAAAATCCTGTTGATATTGACCAAACAGTAGAGTCTCAATTTTTAAAAGGATATGATACTCTCAAAGATTTAGTAGAACGTCTCCAAGGTCCCTATGGTTTGAGGGAAGAAGAGGGACAAAAAATTGTTGATAATGCTTTGCCTATTTTTTCAGAATTAGAAACTAATTTGAATACTTTAGTGAGTGGTGGCAATGTTTCTCAATCTACTGCTTCTGGAAATGGGAAGACAATATCTAAATCTAAATTTGCTCAACAAGTTAAGAGTCAGTTAAAAGAAATGTTGGAAGTGTTTAAACAGGCTGACTCTCCTGATTCGAGAAAACAGCTTACAGAGTTTTGTAATGGTTTGTTGAAGTTGGATAAAAATACAGAAATTTGGAAGACTTTAGTTACATATTCTCGACAGGCGATCGCTAGTTCTAAATTGTCTTATCAAATTCTAGCTCCTGTAATTATTAAAGAACTTAATCAAGCAGGTGAGTTGATCCAAGCAGGAAAAGTACAGGAAATAGTGGAAAGTCAAGACCTTAAGGAAATAGCAACAGCTTCTGAACAGAAAAAAGTAACTTTGCCAAAAGAACCTAAAGAGTTAGTGAAATTAATTATTAAAAGTTTTAATCATAAGCAACTCGAAGCGATCGCTCGATTATTAGTTAAGCACGTTAAGTCGTCAAAAAATAATTGATTTACCATGATAATTTTCAAGCGTATCTTAAATTTTACTATCTTATGTATTTGTCTTAATATCTGTAAGATTATTGGCAATTACTTATTTTATTTTAGAGATATTAGACATCTGGTAAGAATTAAAAATAAAATAAATTATTATTTATAAATTATCAATTATATCAAATCCGGTTAATTGCACATAAAAAAATTCTCCAATCGTCATAAGTAAGCCCATCTTTGTAATTCTCTCTCCTCCTGACTCCTGACTCCCCCTCCCAGGAGGGGTTAGGGGTGGGTTGACTCCTCCTGAGTTAACCATTCTATAACTGTTTAACCGGACTTGATATTATTCCTCTCTTGGTGCGAATTTCCTTTCGTCTGCCGCCAACGCGGTCGCACCGCTTCTTCCTTCTTCAACAGTTTCTCTTTTTCTTTCTGCAATACTTTCCTCAAGTTTATGCAAAGCATGATTAACTTTTTCTTCTAACTTTTGAAACTGATGTTGTCGTAGGTCGCTCCACTCTGGCAATTTTTTAATAAACTGCTGTAAATCAATAATCACACTTGTTAAATCATTAATTTGCTGTAATTCTGGTCGTTGTTTAAACTGCTGAGAAATCATTTCTAGCTCTGTTTGTAACAGTTTAATAGTTTGCTCCTGAATATCAAATCGATTAGACAAACTTTTCATAGTTTCCAGCAAAGGTTTAATCTTGATATCTTCCTGATTATTTTCTAAGTTTTTAGCAGCAGATTCAAAAAAAGTTATACTATTTTGTAACTGAGAAATCATTTGGTAAATTGACTTTTGATATTGCTCTAGTTTTCCAGCAGTATCAAATTTAATTACTTTAATTTGTGCTGCTAATTTATGTCGATTAACTAAATTAATTAACAGAGAAATCAAAACACACCCTACTGCATAAATAATTGGTTTATCAAATATATAATTTGCCAAAAATCCTACAACAGAAGCAGTAATAAAAATATATTCAGCAATTTCTAAAAGACTACGACGATAGAACATATTTATATATTTTTTAATTGACTTCTCAAAATTATTATATAGCAGAAGGAAGAATTCATTAATTGATAATTGATAATTGATAATGGATAATTATACCAATTTCATAAAATATTGCTACAGTCATGGCACAGAGAATAGGGAATAGGGAATAGGGAAAGAAAAACAGAAATATTAAAGAGGAAAAAAGGTTGAATTGCTAGAATTTATGGAATTTATATTTTTTTATTGTAGGAAGAAATCATCAACTAAGATGTAACTACCTTTTTTTAATTTGGTATTATCTCTATTCCCTCTGTCTTTTATGCTAAGTTATTGAGGGTTTTCAACTAGGACTTATGCTGATGATGAACCTCAGACAGAGGAATGTTTTCCCTCCTGTTCCCTGTTCCCTGTTCCCTGTTCCCTGCTATAGATAAAGAAATTAGTGAGGGATTATTTTCTCCTGAGCTAACAGTTATAGTAATAATTTTTGCCTCAATTAATCGTACTTCTTTTGGTGGTTTATCTATGCCAGGATTAATTAAATACGCAGGAAAACAAGCTGCACTTAAACTCAGTCGAATAGCATTACCTTTCTCAATTTTTATACAAGTTGGCTGTAAATATATTTTCACTGGTAAATCCTTAGAAACAACCTTGATATAACCTTGGGTAAAATTATAAACATTGCCGTTTGGTTTAACTTCAGATAACACAGCCGAAATGTCAAAACTACTGGTATCTGCTGTACAATAAACTTCTACATAAACATCTCCAGCTATGTGTAAATCTTCTGTTAAAAATTCAGAAGTATAAGTCAAAATATCGGTACGACAATCTAATTCTGAACGTTCAAAAGAACCTGCTGGAAATGTGGCATGACCACCTAATGCTGGAACGGGTCGCCAAGGGTCATGTACGAATATATCATCAGTAGAAATGTCAGGATAATTATCGTTGAGTGTTCCTGAGTCTTCTCTCATATTTGCAAGTCCTGTACTAGCTAAATAATAAAACTGATAATTATTACTCGGCCAGGAATTAAAATTACGCCATTCGTTACTTCCCATCTCAAATAAAGAAACAGGCGATCGCTCTAATATTCCTGTATTTACTCCTTTGAGAAATTGGTCGAACCATAATATTTGTAAATCATCTATGGGGTTAGAAGCTGCTAAACCATAATTTATAGCTCCTAGTTTTCTTCCCCAGGGAATATGAGACCAAGGACCTACTATTAATTTTTGTAAGAATTTACTACGACAAAATATTTTTTTATATAAATTAATTGTGCCTCGTAAATAGGTATCAAACCAACCACCAATATGTAACATTGGTAGGTCTATGTTTTCTAAATTTGGTGATAGATTTTGCCAATATTCACCAGGTTTATAATTTTCTAACCATTGATGGTAAAAAGAATCTAGCCCATACTTATTCATTACTTCCGATAAAGCAGGAATTGGAGTAGAAAAAGAAAATTTTTTAGCAGCTTGATAAAGTTCTTGATAAGCTTGTTCATCTTCTTGTAAACGAGCAGTTTCTGTTGCTAGTTGAATTGCCCAACCCAAGTTAGTTTGTAAACAAAATTCTCCTCCTTCGTAAGCCCATTCTGAATATAAATTCTCAGCAATCATAGCAGGACAAATTGTTTTTAAAGCAGGAGGTTTAGCACTAGCAGCATATAGTTGAGTCATGCCTTGATAAGAGAATCCATACATCCCTATTTTGCCAGTGCTACCTGGTAAATTTGCTGCCCAATTAATAGTATCAATTCCATCTTCAATTTCATGGGCAAATAGTTGAAATTCTCCTTCAGATGTACCTCTACCTCGTACATCTTGAATAATCACAATATAACCATGGGAAGCATACCATTTTGGATGAGCGTAGACTACTGTAGAAGCGATCGCTCTGCCATAAGGTTGTCGCATTAATAGTACTGGAAATTCACCTTCTGCATCAGGGCGATAAATATCAGCGTCTAAACGTACTTCATCTCTGGTAAATATTGAAGCTGTTTCTTTGGGTAAAACTTTCATTTTAATATTGAGGCTGAATAAATGTATGATTTTACAGGAATTAGGAGGTAGCTCCATCAAGTATTGATGCTTAATTTATTGTCTAGTAGTGCACTGACACAGCTTAAATGGTGCATTAGAAAATGGGGGGATGGGGTGATGGGGAGATGGGGTGATGGGGTGATGATGAAAAAAGCTAATGCACTACTTTAGGTGTGTCGGTCCAGTAGGGTGCGTTAATGAAATGTAACGCACCATCTAGATTTTAATTTTCTTAGTAATTAACAATTAATACCAAATCCGGTTTAGCACTTACCAAAAATAAATTAACTATAATTCATATATATCAAGCTTTTCTCAATCATAAATTGTGGTCTATAGTAATCGAATTTGGTATAATAACTGCTTCTATTGAAAAATAAGAGAATTGAAAAAAATATTTTTATTATTTTTTATCTTTTATTCTGTAAAGTTGACTGTAGATCAAGACAGACAAGTAATAAATTTCATAATTCTGTGTAGCTTCACACACAATTGATATAACGGAGGATAGAAATCAAAATATTTTTGAGTGCTAATTAAGCAGATATAATATCAATTTTTATCATTTTCTTTGTGGGTTTAATACCCCACCGTCTACACGGTGTTCAAAATTACTTGGGGGAGCGTAGACGCGGAGCGGCCCTTCGTTGACTATCCCCATGTAATTTTCCTCCTGTCTCCTGTCTCCTGTCTCCTGTCTCCTTCTTCAATTTTAATTTTTGGCAAAAGGAAACAGAAAAAAGAGAATTGAGGAACGGGAATTTTGGGTAATATTTTTCTTCTTTCGTCTTCCTTTTTTATAGCAGAAGGAAAAAGGCGTTTAGTTATCTAGGAGAAAAGGTTGATTATTGATATACCGTTGTTTTATATCATTTCCGGATAAGAGCGTGATCAAAAACTTTCTCCTTTTCCTCCTGTTTCTTCTTCTTTCTTCCCTCCTGACTCGGTCCTCCTGACTCGGTCTTCCTCCGTCGTTTATTTATAAGTATTCAACCGGACATGATATTAGATATTCCATAAGTCAAGAGTAGTCATGGTAGTTACTATATCAAAAGATGATTTTTGATATTGGGTTTAATACCCCGCTGTCTACAGGGTGTTTACTAATTAATAATTAATTGTTGAAAAGCTTGTTGGGGTTTGAGTCCCCATCCGCTGTTTCCTTCTTCCTTCTTCCTTCTTCCTTCTTCCTTCTTCCTTCTTAAATACAACTTGAACGAGAAAGAACTTGCATATCTTCTTCATCTAAATCTACTGGTATTCCACTACGAATTAGTTCGGCAAAATCTTCATTTGGCACCATAATACATAAAGCATAAAGACGAGTTAAACCAGTATTTTCTATGACATGAATCCCTGTTGGTGGTACTAGAATACTATCACCAGCACGAATATTAACAGATTTTCCGTCACATATTGCCTTTCCTTCTCCTTTAATAATAAAGAACATTTCTACCGCTAAATTATGTCGATTGGGAGGAGTTTTTCCCCCCACATCAAAAATTTCTAAACATACAGTTAAAGAAGCATTGGCAATTACAGGATCGAAAATAATTGCTAATCGATTACTATCATGGGGACTAATACGATATGCTTGATAATTTTGGGGAGACTTAAGGACTGGAATCATGCATTGAGTAATCATTTTCTTCTGGGTAATAGTGTTAACTTATTCAGGAAATTATTGATTATTTAGCTGTGGTTTTTTTTAGGCACCAGTGGCATCAGAGCTACTTATATTGGCATGAAATTTTATATTTTTATTTTAGGGTTAATACCCCGCCGTATACAGGGTATTTACAATTGATTGGGATTTGAGTCTGCATCCACTTTTTCCTTTTTATTCCTTCCTTCCTCCTTCTTCAAGGTTTTCATAAGGCAGGAAATAAAAGGTTTTTGGGAATCTTGCTTTTTGTTAGACCTTGATTTTTTTGCCTTCTTAACTGATATCTTTTTTTGAGTTTCGTCTCTTTTTAAGCATAGCTACAAAGTGCGAATTTTTTGTAATTAGTATTTGACCAAATATGAGACTTTTCCAAAAAATATTTATTATTTAATAGCATCCAAAATAGCATTAGAATTTGTGACAAACCCGAAACATTGTTTCACATTATAAATAGTAGCTTGCCAACAATATTCAGGGGAAGTAGTGGCAGTACAGTCTGAAACTAAAATGCAGTCATAACCAAGGAAATTTGCATCTTGTAATGTTGCCATTACACATTGGTCTGCATTCACTCCCGCAAACAACAGAGTTGTTTTGCCCATATTTCGCAGGATGCTATCAAGAGGAGTATCCCAAAACCCACTCATCCTATATTTACTCACGCGAATATCTTCTGGTTGTTGCTCTAATTCATCCACAACTGCTGCTGCCCAACTTCCTTCTATCAGTACGGGGGCATTATTTTTTGGCAGTGGGTCGCCTAAACCTACACCTTTACCAGTAGGGTTATAAACATGGCGTAACCCAGCGCTGATATTCAGTAGGTCGGAACGGTTTCCCCAGTTTACCCAAATTATCGGGATGTTTTGCGATCGCAATTGTGGTAAGAAATTTATTAGTGGTTGAATGGGAGACCGTGCAGGTGTCACATCTACGCCTATATGAGCTAACCAACCATCAGGATGACAGAAGTCATTTTGCATATCTATGACTAAAATTGCTGTTTTGGCTAAATCTAGTTTAATGGTTTTGGTATCAGTTTTGACGACAATGGTTTTAGTGGGAAGAGGAGGACGAGTAATATCTGCAGTTGTCTCATCAACTGCCCACGCATTGGGTGGTATACCCAGAGTTTCAAGGGAGGAATTCTGCATAATATTATCTGGTGAATTTATCTATAAAATTACAAAGAGCATAGATGATTATTATATGCTCTTTCTTATTTTCGTCGATCATATATTATTAGTTGTATTACTTAATAAATTTTTAATTTCTCTATTATTGTTTGGTTTATTTTTATTTTCAAATATTTGCATTGTAGATTTAGAGAATAAAATTTTTAAGCAACAATAATATTTTTGTCACTTATGATTATTGGGGAAATATAAAAATTTTAATTTTATCCTATAAAATTTATTTGATAAATATTTGCTATAAATATCTAGGCTATTTCTGAGGAGTCAGAATAAATGGCTTCAATATCATTTTTTAGGTCGGAAATTATTTTTTTAGTCAAAGGGACATCTCCTGCAGGTGTCTTTTAATCGCCCTTATTATTCGTAAAATTATTTTTTTTATGGTATAAAATTTATTTGATTTTGAATTTTTTTATTTGGATTTGATTTTTCATGTTTGGTAATACTTGAAAACTAAATTTTCAAGTTAATTTTTTTGATACTCTGAGTTCAAAGTCTATATATAAAGCCATCCTATTTCAGTTGCAGGTAAAAATCTCTTTGAATTTAGGAAAAATGGAATAGGAATAAAAGTTTCAGAGTTTTTATGTATCCTGATATTTTTGACAAATCATTATTATTTCATAAATTATTTCTGTATCTATCTCCATAGACATGATAATTTTATTCAGGTCTTTCTTATTGAAGAAGGAGACAGGAGACAGTAGACAGGAGACAGGAGGAAAATTACATGGGGATTCGCTCCCCCAAGTAATTTTGAACACTCCAGTTGACGGTGGGGTATTAAACCCACAAAGAAAATGATAAAATTAAGGTCAATTTAAGTGACTCATAGATAATCCCAAGTTGCTTATTTTACTGTTACCCTTAGTCTTTTCAAAAGCTTCATATAGTTTATCTTTTAGGTTTCCAGTATTCCCAGTCCATTGTTAGCTATTCTAATTTCTACTCCATAGGATTCAATAATTGAAGTCGTAATAGTAATTCGATTTGGATTTTGCAGAATTTCTTGATAAGTTTTAAATTTTTTATGGTTATATTCTTCTAAATAATTAATTGTATTTACTAACAAACTCATAAAAACTTGATTTAAGGTATTTGGATAACAATTAATCTGAGGTAAATTTCCACAATTTTTGACAATTTAAATGGCTGGACGCTGATGATTAGCTTTGAGTCTATGTTGTAAAATTGTCAGAGCATTATCTATACCTTCGTTAATATCAAAAGCTACTTTTGAAGTACTATCTGCTCTAGCAAAACTTCGCAATGATACGCTAATTTTGCTGATGCGTTCGCTGGTTTTTTTTACGGAAAATAATATTTTTGGTAGCTCTTCAATCAGAAAATCTATATCCATCTCTTCCGCGCCTTTTTCAATTATTAGACCAGGATTAGGAAATTTTTTTGATATAATTTAATGTGATTAATAATTGCTGTGAGATATGTTTCCGTCAACTTGATATTACCGACAACTATACTAACTGGATTATTTAACTCATGGGCAATATCAGCAACTAATGCCCCAATGTTAGACATTTTTTCACTTTGAATTAATTGCGATTGAGCTGTTTTAAGTTATTCTAAAGATTGATAAAGTTCCGCAGTTCTTGCCTCTACTTTATCTTCCAGTTCGGATGCAGATTTTTGCAATTCTATTTCTGCTGCCGTCCGTTCTGTTATCTCTTTTTGTAAGCGTATATGTATATTGATTCTAGATCAAAGTTATTCGGCTTTAAACGGTTTAAAAATATAGTCTACAGCTCCTAAATTTCAACCTTTTATTTTTTCAGTAGATTCAGAAAGTGAAGTCATAAAAATAACAGGAATATTTTTAGTGCTTTCTTAAGCTTGCAAGTAACTACAAACTTCAAAACCATCTATTCCTGGCATGATTATATCTAGCAAAATCAAATCTGGTAATACATTTTTTACCTTCTCAATTGCAGTTTCTCTATCCTCTACTCCAATGACATTAAAACCAGACTTTTTTAATACATTCAATATTAAATGGGCGTTTCGATCTTCATTATCTACCACCATAATTGTGTGTTCCTTTTTTTGATTCATGGAAACTCCTTTGATGTTTTTTATTAGCTAAAACTACATAAGTTTTCGACTTTATTCAGTACAAAACTTTATGAGCATTACCAATAGGAAATCAGGCAGATAAATCAAGATGAAAATGCACCCAATTATTATAAAAAAATCCTTGATTTTCTGGATTAAATATTTTTTGACAAATATAACTAGATTTATTGATCACAAAATCAAAGTAAATATCAGATCATTTATAATTACTTTTTCCCAGCTACTTATTATTTTCCTAAATACTACGAATTATACTCATAAAAAAAATTAATTTTTTATTGTATTATTAATCATGTTAACATTTTTATTAAAATCAGAGTAATTCTTTATCAAAACTTTTCACAATAGTATAATTACGATTGTATCACTTTTTGTATTCAGATAGATACAATGCTGTAAAAATCTCAACTATGACTACTAAAAATCAGAATATTTAGGAGTATTAACCCATTGCGTATTATCATCCAAGGTTGGCGTTTTTTACCCCATTCTTATGCGATCGTAAATCAATTCCAACTACTAGAAATGCTGAACCGAAAGCATCTACAAATGTATCATCAGGATATGCCTTATATTAGCAAGAGTTGGCAACCAGTCACAGGTTTATTTCCTCCTGATGCAGAAATAGCATTACGCAACATACCCAAACCATCTCCTCAAAAAACTGCTGATGCCACATTACGGATATATGCTCCGTTTAATCTCAGTTTCTCCACGAGCAAACGAACAGCAGTTTTTGCTTGCACCGAATGGGGTATTGTGAGCAAATCTATTATTAACGGAATGGGTGTAAAATCTTTTGCAGAAGCTCATGCTCAAGGGGATGCAATTATTATTACCCCCTCCCACTGGTCAAAAGACGGTTTTATTCGCAGTGGTGCTCAAGAAAGTCGTGTTGCTGTTGTCCCTCTTGGTGTCAACCCTGATATTTATCATCCTTTACCAACTTCTCAGAGAACTATCCTGCGTCAAAAGTTGGGCATTAATAACTATTTTGTGTTTCTCAACATTGGGGTAATGTGCAATAGTAGTCAAGGAGTGGGACGCTTACTGAAAGCATTTGCCACCATTGTTGAGCGTTATCCAGATACTAAACTTATCCTTAAAGGTAGGGATGCTATTTTTCCTTCTAAAGATTCTATTCTCAAAGCTAGCAAACTTGCACTCACTAATACACAGATAGAAAAAGTGAAGTCTAGAATTATCTATGTTGGCGAAACTCTTTCATTTTTTGAACTCGCTCAACTTTATCAAGTTGCTGATGCTTATGTTTCTCCCTATTTAGCTGAAGGTTTTAATTTGCCAGTATTGGAAGCAACAGCTTGTGGTTTGCCTGTAATATGTACAAAAGGTGGCCCGACAGATGATTTTACTAACTCTGATTTTGCTTTAAAAATTGATAGTAAACTCCAGACTAATTATACAAGGGATGGAGATACTCTCTGGTGTGTAGTACCAGAACAAGAGCATTTGATTGAATTAATGCAAACAGTTATTGAAAAATCTTTATTATTAGACCACGCTCGTCAAACTGGACCGAAATGGGTTCTTCAGCATTTTACTTGGAAGCAAGTTGTGGATCGATTATTAGATGTGCTTATTCCGTCTGTAAAATTTGGCAGACCGACTTTTGAGCCAATTATTCTTTAGAAAAGAGGGAGTAGGGAGTAGGGAGCAGGGAGTAGGGAGTAGGGAGTAGGGAGTAGGGGGAAATAATTGATATATCTAGTCCGATAATTGATTTTATTTTTGATTATTGGAGATTTCTAGTGGGCAATATTAATTTAGTTTTGAAATGTTAGAGATTTTTGGTGACTTCATTTCTGTTGCGGGTTAGTTTTTGAGAGGCAGGAGATAGGGAAATCAGGCAGTTTTCTCTCACCCCTTTCTTGAGTGTGTCCTTATTTCTGGGAAACCTACTAATTACCCACTAGCTTTCGGCCTAACTAAGTCTAAAACTAAGCTCCTATTTCTCAGTATTTGCTCTGTCCATAACTTTTTAGAGTTGAATAAAAAGTCATGCGGATGGGCGAACTCACCCCAATAACATAATACTACCACATTTTTTTTGACTGTGAGAATCCTATTTGCTTCCATCCAGGCGTTTTTTTGGTGCTTCACAGGATGATAATTTGTGTCGGTAAGATAAATCTTCAGTTTACCCACTAGCTTTCTGTGCAACTCACTCTAAAACTAAACTTCTATTTCTCAGTACTTCTTCCCTCGACTATTTGCGTTGAATAAAAAGTCATGCAGATGGGCGAACTCACCCCAATAACATAATACTACCACATTTTTTTGACTGTGAGAATCCTATTGCCTTCCATCCAGGCATTTTTTTTGGTGCTTCACAGAATGATAATTTGTATCGGTAAGATAAATCTTCAGTAATAGAAACTCGTAGTTAATAGATATCTCCAGATCAAGAGGGATTAGGGAGTAGGGAGTAGGGAATAGGCGGAAAGAATTAATGATTTATGTACAAGAATTAATTTTATTTTTGATTATTGGAGATGTCTCATCAAGTTGCAAATGTTTAAGCTGACAACTTTTATTTAATTTTTTATTATCAAAATAATTGGGTCTAAAACCCCGCCTTTTAAGGCGAAATATTTTTGGAGAGTTGCTCAAATCCCCGTTACAAAAACTTCTGACTTCTGACTTCTGACTTCTGACTTCGTTAAAGATACCCTCCATTTTAGAACATGAAAATTGATACTATAATAATTGTACTTCTGCTCAACAATAAACATTAAAGTAACTTAACAGGACAATTATGCAATCAACAACAACTCAATCAAATCCCTCAAATATGGATATGCCAAAAAGTGGTTTACCAGTGACAGTAATTACAGGTTTTCTTGGTAGTGGCAAAACTACTTTACTCAACCATATATTACAAAATCAACAGGGTGTAAAAACTGCCGTTTTAGTAAATGAATTTGGAGAAATTGGTATTGATAATGAATTAATTGTTTCTACCGATGGAGATGACACAATGGTCGAACTTAGTAATGGTTGTGTTTGCTGCACTATTAATGAAGATTTAGTTAATGCTGTTTATAAAATTTTAGAAAGACCAGACAAAATTGATTATATGGTAGTAGAAACTACTGGTTTAGCGGACCCGTTGCCAGTAGCTTTAACTTTTTTAGGTACTGAGTTACGAGATATGACTCGCCTAGATTCAATTATTACTTTGGTCGATGCTGCTAACTACAGTCTTGATTTGTTTAATAGTCAGGCAGCACATAGTCAAATTTTTTATAGCGATATTATTTTGTTAAATAAAACTGACCTAGTTGAGGAGAAAAATTTAGACTTATTAGAAGTGAAAATTAGAGATGTTAAAAAAGATGCGAGAATTATGAGGACTAGCCAATCACAAGTAGCTTTGCCGTTGATTCTCAGTGTGGGTTTGTTTGAGTCGGAGAAGTATTTTGAAATAAAAGAAGAAGCTCATAGCCATGACCACGACCATGACCATGACCATGAACATCATCATCACGACCATGACCACGACCATGAACATCATCATCACGACCATGACCACGACCATGAACATCATCATCACGACCATGACCATGACCATGAACATCATCATCATTCCAACCACTTAGAAAATGATGGTTTTACTTCTATTTCTTTTCAAAGTGATCAACCTCTTTCTCTTAAAAAATTCCAAGATTTTTTGGATAATAAAATGCCTGCAAATATTTTCCGAGCAAAGGGAATTTTGTGGTTTGAAGAAAGTCCTCTACGACATATTTTTCATTTGAGTGGTAAGCGGTTTACTATTAATGATGATGAGTGGAAAGGTACTCCAAAAAATCAGCTAGTTTTGATTGGTCAAAATTTAGACCATGATCAGTTGCGATCGCAATTAGAAGACTGTATTTTTGCTTAAAAAGTTAGGAAGAAGGAATAAGGAAGAAGGAATAAGGAAGAAGGAAGAAGGAAGAAGGAATAAGGTAAGAAATTTGACTTAAAATTCTTACAAGCCAAAAATATCTTCTCTCTTATTTTTCATGGAACTGTTGCTGAAGAAGGAACAAGAAAGAAGGAAGAAAGAAGAAGGAAAGACCGAAGTGGATGGGGACAGTCAACAACCTGCCACTTCGTGTTTTATAACCCCAACAAGTTTATCAACACTGTGTAGACGGCGGGTTATTAAACCCAAAATCAAGAGATAATGAAAAAAGTAGAAAATAGTAAGTCTTCCTTACCGAATAATTAAGGTTTAAAATCTCTGCTTTGAAGGATAAAAAAGGGGTCAAGGGATGGATTGGTTTCCTAACCATATCCAATCGACCAAGAGAAGAAAAAATTTTCCTTTTAGTCAATCCTCTTATTTTCAAGGAGAGGTAATAATTAATTATTAATTATTAATTATTAATTGTTGAATCCCTACTCCCCTCTACCGAAGGTAAATTCTACTAATTTAGATTTATTATTTTTCCCTAGTTTCTTCTTTGCAAAAAAAAAATCTATTTTAACTTTTAACTTTTAACTTTTTTTGTTATGCGAGTTATTATCCAAAGAGTGAACTTTTCTCAAGTAAAAGTAAATGGAGAAATTGTCGGTAAAATTGGCAAAGGATTAAATTTACTTGTAGGTATTGCGACTACTGATACTGAAGTAGAAATAGATTGGATGGTGCGTAAATGTTTAGATATTCGTTTATTTCCTGACTTAGATAGTAATAGTAACCGTTGGGAAAAATCAGTAAAAGATATTAATGGTGAATTGTTAATAATTAGTCAATTTACTCTTTATGGAGACTGTCGCAAAGGTCGCCGTCCATCTTTTGATAATGCAGCATCTCCTGAAGTTGCTAAACAACTTTACCAGCTATTTGTAGACCGATTAAAATTTAGTTGCTTAAAGGTAGAAACTGGTATATTTGGAGCAATGATGGAAGTTGAAATTGATAATGATGGTCCGGTAACTCTCTTGTTAGAAAGAGAAGCTACTTCAATAATTAATAATTAATTAGGGTTTGTTGAATAAATCTAAAAGTATTTACAGATAAAGTTAAGTGCCTTTTTAGAACAAAAAAAAGTGCAACTTTTTAAGCTTGAGCGACCAAAAAGTTAGGATAAAAGGTAGAATAATTGCAGAAAAATCAAGGGATAAAATATCCGACTAACTCCTCTAAATTTCCCATTCCTCCTGACTTCCCCTCCTGGGATGGTCTGGGGGTGGGTTGACTCCTACTTCATACCAAAAAACTTCCATAAGCAAACCCTAATTATCACAATATTTAATAAAACATCTATGAATTAAGCTATTTTTTCCACCACAAAAAATATCTCCATACCTAATTCTCTGTTGCCTATTTACTTTTTCTCAAAAGGATTTTGACAACTTAAATGTAAACTCTATATAAATGCGATCAATAAAATTTCGGGTTGACGAACCAAGATAGGGGTATTTCCACACCATTTTTTTTCAATGGTCGAGACAAAATTAATGTTATAGTAGTAAAAGTAATAGATTTACCTAACAAACAGGTGTCATGTTAATATCACAATTGTTAAATTAGGGTATTTCTAAACTTAAAAATTTAGTTAATATAATTTCAGATTTTAAATAAGGAAAGCTATGGGATTTTTTGATTCAGAAGTAGTTCAACAGGAAGCTAAACAATTATTTGAGGATTATCAATCCTTAATTAAGGTAGGAAGTGACTATGGTAAGTTCGACCGAGAAGGTAAAAAGATTTATATTGAAAAGATGGAATCTATTATGGAGCGCTACCGAATTTTTATGAAGCGTTTTGAATTATCAGAAGATTTCATGGCTCAAATGACTATGGAACAACTTAAAACTCAGTTAAATCAATTTGGCATTAGTCCTCAACAAATGTTCGATCAAATGCACACAACTTTAGAAAGAATGAAGTCTGAATTAGAAAAACAGTCCTAATTGAATCAAGATAAATAACGATTTAATATATTAACCACATTATTTCAAACAGTTTTTTGGGAAAATTTTTGAAGTTATAGAAATTATAGAAATAAACAGTTTTTTTTGCTTTTCCAAATGACGGTATGATTTGAACCCATCATTAACTCACTTTCAATCTATAATTATACTTACCAATATTACCCATTAACAAAGTTATTTTCTTTAACCAAAACTGTTGATTCTAGGAATTAATAAAAACAATTATCTTGCATTTTGTTATTTTTAGCTATTTATGTAGATACATTTTTTTCAAATTATCAAAAATATCAAAACAACTGGAGAGTACAAAGTTATGCAAAAAAACGATTTACTTTCCAGGCTGAAAGTATTACTGGGAAAGGCTTACAGTACCTACAACTCTGAATAAATAGTTTTTAACCTTTAGGCTGCTGAAAGCCTTAGCTAGTAATAGTTATTCCAAGAACTTCGCACTATACTAGAAAACAAGAATAATTTAGAATTTATTGTTGTACTACTTGGTTTTTAATTTCTTTTTATTTATAGCATTCTCCATTACTGTATTTTACATATCAAAAGCTTAAAATTCAAAGAACGCAAGATTTTTCTTTCTTGCTTCTTCCTTCTGCTATAGCAACAAAAAAAATGCTATTTAAGCCTTGACTCAAATCAGGAAAATTCAAAATAGAACCTATCTTAGAGATACAAACTTATAGTGTTCTTTTGTTTATTTATCTCAACGTTACTTGAAAATCTGCGTTATTCCGAAGGGGAGCGGAGGGATGGAAAAACCAATCAATATTGAGGTTTTCAAAGATTGTGTGCTATGATAGTTAAGTTAAGCCTTCTGGGCTATTAGCGTCTAGGGAAGCCGTCGGGTTGGCGACCTACTGTGGAACTACCTTCAGACCAAAAAGAAGATCGACCTCGGAGGCAGGTGCTATGTTAGCGCAGCTCCTCCGGAGGAGGCAAGAGGAAACAGAAACCCCTAATCAGTGATGGTTAGGAATCATACATTGTCGCCCAAGGGCAACGTCGGGAGGATGTCAATTGATGAATCCCCATAAACAATAAATGGCGTTGCTTATTCTGGGTATGATTTGATAATTTTGTATTTGGGATTTTTTATTTTGGATGGTTTGAACTACTTGTTAATATTAACTTTTCCCAGATCCGGTGTTCCCTATTCCCTATAAACCTACTTTCATACCTTAATTCAGCAATGCCCAATAAATCAATTTAAGGGGTTTCCAACTTTCAAATTCGCTCTTCCTTCTTAATTTTATTAGACACTAATTTATGGCCTCTCAAATTTATATGCTGGTGGAAAATATTCGCGACGCTGGCCTCTCAAGGCTTGGTTCATAAAATTACGCCAGATCGGTGCAACAGTAGTACCACCAGTAGCACCATAATTTAGAGGCCGATAATCATCATTGCCCACCCAAACAGCCGTTGCCAACTGAGGTGTATAACCTACAAACCAAACATCTCGTTCAGAAGAAGTCGTACCAGTTTTTCCAGCGGCCTGACGGCCAATCTTAGCTCTAGTAGCAGTACCTCGTTCAATTACTCCCACCAATACACTATTAAGTGACGCTACAGCCCACTGATTTAAAACCAACTTAGGTTTAGGAGTATTATCCAACAAGACATTCCCACTGGTATCTGTTACCTGTACAATAAAAGTAGTGTCAGAATGCCAACCATTATTGGCAAAAGTCGCATAAGCACCCGCCATTTCCAGAGGTGTCAAATCAACCGAACCAAGTGGTAAAGAAATAACAGGTTCCATCGGACTCTTAATCCCTAAAATGCGACAAACCTCAATTACCTTATTAAGTCCAACATATTGACCAATTTTCACCGCTGGTATATTCAAGGAAGACTCCAAAGCCTTACGAATACTAACAGACCCAGAATATCCACCGCCATAATTTCTAGGAGTGTAATAACCATTACCATCTGGATAACTAACTCGAGTATCAGACACAACCGAATATGGGGAATATCTACCCGAAGCAAAAGCAGTGTAATAAACAAAAGGCTTAAAAGCAGAACCTGGTTGCCTGCGAGCTTGAACAGCACGATTATATTGACTACTCTTAAAATCTGCCCCACCAACCATTGCTCGCACAAAGTGGGTGCGTGGATCAACTGCCACTAATGCCATTTGACCTTTATCCCAACTCCGATAAACCCGACGGTAATATAAGATTTCATGCCATTCAGTCACAGTTCTTTCAGCCATCCGTTGGAAATTCATATCAATGGTCGTTTGTATCCGCATTCCTCCCTTAAGAACAGCATCTTTACCAAACCTCTCAGTTAACTCCTGAACAACTGCATTAGTAATATAAGGAAGTTCACTCTGACGAAAAGAGGTAACTTTACCCACTAATAATGGCTGCTTGAGAGCCTCAGCTTCCTCTTCAGCAGTAATCCAATTCAGTTCACGCAGTCTTGCTAAAACAGTGGCCTGGCGTTGCTTAGACTTTTGGTAATTGATAAATGGACTATACTCTTCTGGGGCAGGAATCATACCTGCCATCAAGGCAGCTTCAGCCAAAGTTAAATCCTTGGACGACTTATTAAAATAGCTTTTCGCTGCAGTCTCTACTCCATAGAGATTATGACCCCAGTAAATTTGGTTAAGGTACAATTCTAAAATTTCGTTTTTATCGAGAATTTGTTCCATCCTAATTGCCAAAACTGCTTCAGCCACTTTCCTACTTAGTTTGGCTGTTGGGGAGAGAAACAAATTTTTCACCAACTGCATAGTAATAGTAGAACCACCTTCAACAGTTCTACCCCGTTCTAAGTTGGCCACAAAAGCACGCATAATTCCGATAGGATAGATCCCGTAGTGATTATAGAAGTTACTATCCTCGATCGCTAGAACTGCTCGTTTTAAGTCTGGAGAAATTTGGTTTAGGGGTATGACTTCTCGGTTGGCCTCATCGTGGAGACTTGCCAATGGTCTACCTTTAACATCATATATGTGAGTTGTTTCTGAAGGTGTGTAATTTTTTAGTACCCGAACGTCTGGAAGATTACGAAAGCTGATTGCTAAACCTACCAGTCCACCAGCTACTAATGAGCTAGTCAGCATGGTAATGCCTAGTACAGTACCTGCTGTTACCTTACTGACAGATTGAACAAATCCAAAGACTGGTGAAATTTCAGACCGAGATTTTGTAGTTTGCTTATGTGGGAGGGCGTTGGTGGACACTTTGATTTAACTTCCTTGACGAAATTTCAAATTTTACAGCTAGTAATTGTTTAGGTGTTAGATATATTTTGATAGGTTAACTAATTATATTAGGGAATTTTGCTGTTCGGTGTTGTACCAAATCTGCTTTAGCAAAGGATGTTCAAAAAAGTTGAACTCTTTGCTATACATTAGGATTTGAGCATAATACAAATACCTTTTCATAACCGTATTTAGTATTAGATAATATATTTTGAGAGATTAACTGATTATATTAAGGGATTTTACTGTTTATAGCTGGTAACCTCTCGACGGAATTATTTGCTTAGTTAGCAGTGAGAGACGGTCGTCTCTTATATTTATTCAGCTTACAAAACTAAATTTCAATTTTTAGAGCAGAGCTAAGTAGAGCAAACTAGAAAAAAGACGTTGCATTTTTCAATCAAAAAACCCCTAAAAGCAATGAATATAAACTTTTGAGCTAATTTACAATTTGATAGATACATAGCGCCCAAAATTTACCATGTTCTACTTAGAAATTGTTTAGGTGTTTAGATATATTTTGAGAGGTTAATTGATTTATATTCTGCAATTCTACTGCTCATAGCTGATAATCTCTTAAGTGAATTACTTGGTCAGCTAGCAGCGATAGTCGAGGGTTTCTTAATTTATTCAGCTTACAAAGTATATTAAATATTTGAAGAAGGAACAAGTAAGGACTGAAGGACTGGAAAAATGGATGGGATACTGAAAAGTTGTCACTCTGCACCTACGAACCAACCAATTGTAGATACCAGGGGTGACGGTGGGATCTTAAACCCATAGGGAAAAAGATGAAAGAATAAGGTTGAATTATATTCATAAATAATTTATGTTACTTTAGCACTCTTAATTATTGAGAAGGCTTAAACACAATAATTTTTACATCTACTGAACTTTTCTATAATATTTTACTTAGATGCCATTAAGCAGTTGACTTTGTAAACTGTTCAGCGTTTAAACTATATAGTCCAATTTTTTTGTGAAAGGGAATATAGAATATAAAATCTCAATGCGTCTTAGATTACTAAAGACTAAATATAGGATTGCTGGATAACTTAAACCATAGTTGCTCTAGATTTAATTTAACCCCCCAAACTAAAGCTATATCAATATAACTAAAACTAAATGATGACTGATAAATTTACATGGCTGCGTCGTGGCATCAGCGAAATTTTTCCAGATAGACCAGATTCTACAAACCCTGATGAAAACTTACTGCAAAGATTGGCCAATTCAGACCGCCCTTTGCGAGTTAAATTAGGAATTGACCCCACAGGAGCAGATATCCACTTAGGCCATAGTATCCCAGTTCGTAAGCTTCGGGCTTTTCAGGATGCTGGACATACAGCAGTATTAATCATAGGAGATTTTACCGCAAGAATTGGCGACCCTACAGGGAAATCTGAAGTCCGAAAACAGTTAACTTCTGAACAGGTGCGGGAAAATGCCAAAACTTATTTAGAGCAGGTCCGGCCTATATTAGATTTTGACACGCCAGGGCGCTTAGAAATTCGCTACAACTCAGAATGGCTTTCTAAATTAGACTTGGCAAATATTCTGGAACTTTTGGCAACAATGACGGTGGGGCAAATGTTGGCGAAGGAGGGTTTTGCTCTTCGTTATCAGCAGGAAAACCCGATCTATATTCATGAGTTTCTTTATCCTTTGATGCAAGGTTATGATTCTGTGGCTGTGGATGCTGATGTGGAGTTGGGGGGTACTGACCAAAAGTTTAATATTGCTGTGGGACGAGATTTACAACGGCATTTTGGTAAAAAAACTCAGTTTGGTCTATTGATGCCTATTTTGTTGGGGACTGATGGGGTACAGAAAATGTCTAAGTCTCTGGGAAATTATGTGGGTTTATCGGAAGACCCTCTGAGTATGTATTCTAAGTTGGAAAAAATTCCTGATGACCAGATAGAACAGTATTTTGAATTATTGACTGGTTTATCTCTTGAGACTCTGCCAGAAAATCCTCGTGAAAGACAAAAGTTGTTGGCTTTGGATATTGTGTCTCAGTACCATGGTAGGGAAGTTGCTTTGTCAGCTCAACAAACGGCTATGAAAGTGGTGCTTGAGGGAGATATGAGTCAAACAGAGGCAGTGCCAGAGTTTTCTTTGGCTACTGTGGAGTTCCCAGCGAAGTTGTTTTATGTTGTTAGTGCTAGTGGTTTGTGTAAGAGTAGTTCTGAAGCTAGGAAAAAAATTGCTGGGGGAGCTGTACGTTTGGATGACGACCGTATTTCAGACCAGAATTTGACTTTTGACTCTCCGGCAGACCTTGATGGTAAGGTTCTACGGGTGGGTAAGAAAAATTTTGTCCGATTGGTGAAGAATTAATGAATACTTTTGTTTAGACTCACAGTCGGAAAAAATTAGTATAGAGAAATTCTGACTCTGACCGGGGGAAATTCTCTAGGTGGAATTCATTCAAAACTGTAACGTCTTAGTTTTTTGTTTAACTGCCCAGAAATAGACAACTGACAATTTCTCATACTGAATACTTAGACCTAAAGTCTGAAAAATCAGTAGATAAAAATTCTGACTCAGACTGAGGGGAAATTCTCTAGGTGGAATTTATTCAAAACTGTAACGTCTTAGTTTTTTGTTTGACTGCCGAAAATATAGACGACTGAAAATTAATCAATACTTTTGCTCAGACTCAAAGTCTGAAAAAATTAGTAGATAAAAATTATAACTCAGATGGAGGGGAAATTCTCTAGGTAGAAATGACTCAAAACTATAACGTCTTAGTTTTTTGTTTGATTGCCGAAAATATAGACGACTGAAAATTAATCAATACTTTTGCTCAGACTCAAAGTCTGAAAAATTAGTAGATAAAAATTATGACTCAGATGGAGGGGAAATTCTCTAGGTAGAAATGACTCAAAACTACAACGTCTTAGTTTTTTTGTTTGAATACCCAAAATATAAACTATTGAAAATTAATCAATAATTTTGTCGAGACTCACAGTCGGAAAAATTCAGTAGACAAAAGTTCTGACTCACAGGGAGGAGAAAATCTCGAGTTGAAAATCACTCAAAACTACAACGTCTTAGTTTTTTTGTTTGAATACCCAGAAATAAACCACTGAAAATTAATTAATACTTTTGCTGAGACTCACAGTCGGAAAAATTCAGTAGACAAAAGTTCTGACTCACAGGGAGGAGAAAATCTCGAGTTGAAAATCACTCAAAACTACAACGTCTTAGTTTTTTTGTTTGAATACCCAGAAATAAACCACTGAAAATTAACCCATACTGACGAAATTGATGAATATTGATAAAATTATTGTCCCGTTGGATGTTCCTACTGAGGCAGCAGCGATCGCTCTGATAGACCAATTACCGGAAATAATCTGGTGGAAAGTCGGTCTAGAATTGTTTGTTAGTTGTGGCCCAAAAATTCTCTCAATTCTCAAAGAACGTCAGAAGCGGATTTTTCTGGATTTAAAGTTTCACGATATTCCTAATACTGTTGCTGGAGCTTGTCGAGCTGCTGCTAGTTATGGTGTCGATCTGTTGACCGTCCATGCTACTGCTGGTAGAGTTGCATTGAAGGCAGCTCAAGAAGCTGTTGTGGAAGCGGCAAAAGTGACAGGACAAAACCCACCGAGGTTAATCGCTATTACTATTTTGACCAGTTTGACTTCTCGTGATGTGGCTTTTGACCTGAAAATTCCTCTGGAGTTGCCAGAGTATGTTTTGCAGATGGCTTTGTTGGCTCAGGAATCTGGTTTAGGTGGGGCGGTTTGTTCTCCTCAAGAGGTGGAACAGTTGAGGCGGGTTTGTGGTGATGATTTTGTGTTGGTTTGTCCGGGAGTGAGGCCAACTTGGGCAGAGAAAGGAGACCAGAAGCGATCGCTTACTCCTGGTCAGGCTATTAAGGCTGGTGCCGATCATCTTGTTATTGGCCGACCTATTACTGCTGCTGCTGACCCAAAAAAGGCTTTGGAGCGGATTTGTCAGGAAATTTAAGGGGCGTTTTATTCAAAGTATTGCTATGTTTGATGCTCGATTGTTTCAAACGTCATTTTACATAAAGAGTACTATATTTAGGTTGAACAAAAAGTCATGCGTATGTGCGAACGCCTCCCAATAATTACATACTATCAGGATTTTTGGCAGAATGCAAGGCTAAATATCTTTCGGTTTTTTTGAGCTTCATAAAATGAAAGATAGCTTTCACTTCTAATACCATTTCTCTGTAACAATGCGCTTAATAATTGTTGCTCAGACCTTATTACACTGACTATTCTATATTAAGTGATACATCAAGGAGAAATGGTATGATACCAAGTTGATAAATTTTTGCTACAAATATCTAGGGTATTTCTGAGGAGTCAACCCACCCCTCGCCCCTCCCCCTCCCAGGAGGGGAAGTCAGGAGTCAGGAGTCGTATGGGAATGTCTTTAATACCATTTTTTAGGGCGTAAGCTATCTTTTTAGTCAAAGGGACATTTCCTATAAAGTTTTTTTATCGCTCTTACTATTCGTAACATTCTTTTTTCACGCTTGGTATAACCTAACCCTCATAACAATTACAAAAATATTGCTATAGCAGTCGCCATTAATGTTAGGAAATTCTTAAATCCTCAAACTTATTAAAAAACTTATTAAATTATTGGGAAAATTTGCTGAACTGTAAATATTTTTCAGACATGATAACTTTCAGGGAAATATCAATCTGAAAATCCTAAAGTCGAATGCTATTTTATTTGAAAATATTCATTTCTATAATCACGATTATAAGTATAGCCAGTGACAATTTATCTTTACCTAATTCCCTATTTTTGACGATTGACAATTATTTGATGGTCAGAAAAAGACGACCTAGAAGACATAGAAAACCTAGAATAGAAATAGAAAAAATAGAATCAACAGATCCTTGGAAACCAAAATCTACTTGCCCGGATAATTCAGAATATTTAGAAATTCTAGCCACAGATTTAATATTAGATTTGCCTGGTTATGTTAATCGTGAAATTCAACGCGATCGCCAATCAAATGAAGATTATTTAGAACGGAATATAGTTATAGCAGGTCGTCCTGAGTTTGAACCTTTACCTATAGATGATATGCCTTTTTTTCAGGAAGATATTAATCAAATTTTTCTGACAACTTTAGAAAGGCAATATAGAGATAATCAGGTAGTTGAATTACAACAATTTCATTGGTTATTTCTGAGGAAAAGTCAGAGACAATGGGAGTTAGTTAATATGTTTTCTATAGAAGAAAGTTTACTAGGAAATTTACCACCACAACCAGAAGATAGTAGTAATGGAGTATTTGCTAGAGGTATTAGAGTTTGGTTACAAGGATGTTATTTTGGAGATAGGGGTCAGGAGACAGGAGTCAAGAGTCAGAATGAGGAATGATATGGCATAAGGAAGAAGTAAGAAGGAAGAAGAAAGAAGGCTTTAGTTATCTAGGAGAGAAGGAAAACTCAGAAGATGATAGTACTTTTATTTGAGTAAACTTCGTATTTATTGGGAAAAAATCGCACACCGAACCTGTCATAGGGGATAATTTAGAACAGAGGAGGCTAAGTGTTCAACAATTAATAATTAATAATTAACAATTACCTCTCCTTGAAAACGGATAGGATTGACGCGGTAGGGAAAATTTTTTCTTGTTTCTCCTTTAAACGAGAAGCTTTAAACCTTAATTATTCGGTAATGCTCGACTCTAAATCATATATCCCTGCTCAAATTATCATCAATAAATAACCCCTATCTATCAATGGCTATTTTCCAAGTAAAAATTAAACCAAATTCCAAACAACAAAGTATTGAAACTGAAGCAGATGGTAGTTTCAAAATATGTTTGAAGTCTCCACCAGTAGATGGTAAAGCTAATCAAGAATTAATCAAACTATTGGCAAAAAAGTTTAATGTGAAAAAATCAGAAATTACGATTAAATCGGGTTTATATTCAAAGAATAAATTGATTGAAATACCTCTACCAAAAATCTAAAAATCTATAGAATTACTATCTCCCTCTAATTCATCTAATTTTTGTTTAACCGCCTGAATATCTTGCCACATTAACCACTTTGGTTTGCCTGGCTCCCGAGAAGGATTTCGCAAAAGATAAGCTGGATGAAAAATGGGCATACAAAGTCGCCCTTCCCACTCCAGCCATTGGCCTCTTATTTTAGTTATACCTCGTTTCTCACCAGTCAAAGCTTTAACTGCCGTTGCTCCAGTTAAAAGAATAATTTTCGGGTCTACAAGACGTATTTGCTCTAGTAAGTATGGTTTACAAGCTTCTATTTCTTGAGTTGTCGGAGTCCGGTTTTCTGGTGGCCGACATCTAATAGCATTTGAAATATAAACGTGGCGATCGCTACTTAGCTCTACGGACTCCAAAATTTTGTCCAGTAGTTGCCCAGACCTACCAACGAATGGTAAACCTTGTTCGTCTTCATTTTGACCGGGTGCTTCGCCAATAATCATAATTTCTGCCTGGGGGTTGCCTCTACCAATGACAGCATTACTACGGTTTTTTCCTAGTTCACATCTGCAACATTGGTTACAATGGTCTGCTATTTGCTCCATTGTTTGATATGTTTCTGGTGGAATTGGAATTTTAGCGTCTGTGGGAATGAGGTTGGAGTCGAAGTCTGAATCAGAGGTAGATTCTGAATAATCATTATTGTTTGACCAGTCGAAGAGACTAAGTTGTTTTTCGTTAGACATGAAAGGAGATTTAGCAATCAATTGCCACTAGTGTTTAGTCTAAAGTTTTGGGTAGAAAGTCTCAACTTGAAGGCCATTAGTTGACATACTCCCTACATCAAATCACAGATTATGATGCGGGATTCTCATCATTGATGATTCTACGCTCATAGAGACAACTTTAGATTGGCAACATTGCTATCACCAAACCAGAGGTTGGACTCTCCCGTAGCTTTTGGGTTTCCCCCAGGTTCCGAGTGCCCCTCGGTACTGTTGACTATTGCTCCTAGCATTTCTAAACCTTTTGCCAGAATATTTCTTGCTGCGTTATGGTCTCTGTCAGCAATATAACCGCAGTGTGGACATTTGTGAGTCCTCACTGACAATAATTTCTTAACTGTTTGACCACAATTTGAACAATTTTGGCTAGTGAAATGGGGAGGTACTGCTACACAAACAATTCCGTGCAATTTAGCATAATACTCTACCCATTGTGTGAATTGATACCAACTTGCATCAGATATTGACTTGGCTAAATTATGGTTTTTAACTAGGTTAGCAATTTTCAAATCCTCATAGACTACCAAATCGTGAGATTGGATTAACGCCCGTGCAGTCTTTACCGCATGGTCTTTACGCTGTCTACTAATTTTCAGGTGCTGCCTAGCTAATTGAATTCTTGCTTTGTGGTAGTTATTTGATTGCGGTTTTTGGCCTTTTTTATGCCGACGCGATACTCTCCGCTGTAGCTTTTTAAGTCGTTTTTCTGACTTTCTCAAATACTTAGGATTATCTACAGCTTTACCATTACTATCAGTATAAAAAGTATTTAAGCCTAAATCAATTCCTACTACATTACCTTCAAAATTATGAGTCTCTTTTCTCTCAACATTTACTAGAAATTGACAATAATATCCATCAGCACGTCTTACAACTCTAACACGACTTATTTGTTGCTCTGAATACCAAACTAAATCACGACTTGTCCATAATTCAAATACACCAGCTTGAAAACCATCTTTAAACTCAATTTTTTTTCTGTCTGGAGATAGCTTGTAGCCAGTTGTTTTGTATTCTACCGACCGAGTGAATTTCTTGAATTTTGGATAAGCCTTTTTGCCTGGTTTATTTTGTCTACAATTTTTGTAGAATCGTTGTATTGATTGCCATGCTCTATCGGCTGATGCTTGTCTAGCTTGAGAGTTTAGCTTTTTAGCCCAAGGAAAATTAACATCTTTTGCTAGTTGTGAACAAAGCTTTTGTAGGTCGTTGCGCTTAACATCTTTATGATCTATCCAATAACGCAAGCAACTGTTTCTAATGAACTGACTTGTTAGTATCATTTCATCTAAAACTTTGTACTGATTTTGACTGCCTTTTAATTTGGCCTCAATTACTAGCAAAGTATTATTAATTCCTTGAATATATCTATCATTATAACTGAATTTACCTGAAATATCTACTGGATAAACTATTAATTTTTGTATATAATTGTGACATCGTTTGCGGAGGATTCCGTAGGAAATCACAATTATATACTCACCATTCATCCAGGCACTATAATCTTTGATTTAGTGCTGGCCCTCTGGTGATAGAAGGTAAAATTTAAGTGTCAGTAGCTGGAGAAAATTATGTCATCTATTCCCATATTTCGAGACCGCACTGATGCTGGAGAAAAATTGGCTGAGGTTATTTTTTCAGATTTCTGTCAAATGAGTTTGACTACTGAGTGGATGATTAAGCCTATTGTCTATGGTCTACCAAGAGGGGGGTTGCCAGTAGCAGTAACTATTGCGCGTCGGTTGGGTTGTCCTTTGAGTGTGGTGGTGGCGAAGAAAATTACTTTACCGGATAATCCAGAATTGGCTCTTGGTGCTGTGACAGCGGATGGTTGTATTGTGTGGTCGAGGCACAAACCACGCAATTTACAAGTCCAAAAGGCTATAATTGAAAGAGCAAGGGAAAAAGCACAGTCTCAATTAGAATGTCTTAGTGGTGGAAAGCCTGAAGTTATTCCTCTGGGTAAGTTAGTAATTTTAGTTGATGACGGAATAGCTACGGGTATGACGATGATAGCTGCGCTAAAGTCTATTAAGTTGCATAAACCGAATGCTGTCTGGATATCTGTGCCAGTTGCTCCTCCAGAATTGATTAAATTTTTGGCAGATTGTTGCGATCGCTTAATTGTATTGGAAACTCCTCAGCCGTTTTTGAGTGTGAGTCGATTTTATGCTGAGTTTACTCAGGTGGAAACTGAGGTTGCTTTGGCTTGTCTTCAACAACAGACTGAATGGCTGTGAGAGTAAAAAAATTTTTAATTTTTATTTATATGGTTGATGTTTTTGATGTTGAATATAATGATTAAACAGTCAAGGCAAATTAATTAGGTTATCCTGTTATTAGGAGTTAGGAGTCAGGAGTCAGGAATCAGAATGAATGGTTTAAATACCAGTTTTTAGGTCGGAAATTCTCTTTTTCTCTTGGTGCGCGTTCCCTCTCTTGGTCAGCATTCCCTTGCGTCTGTGCCAGACGCGGGATCTGACCGCTTGCGACTGGCGTCGTCGCGGGGTCGCACCGCTCTCTTGGTCGATTGGATATGGCGAGGAGACCCGTTCTTGCAGACCCGCTCCGAAGATCGCCATCCCACCCTACGGGAAGCTACCCTAACGACCGCTTTGTTAAAGGGAGATCCCCTGTCAAGTGTTTTTATCGCACTTACTATTCGTAACATTCTTTTTTTAAAATGGTATAACACAAAAAAAATAGTAAAATTAAATTTTATTATTCCATAAATTTTGTGAATTAACTGTATTAACAAATCATGAAAATTTTTGCTATTTAAGTATAAATGCCATAATTTTTTTTCTGGTAATTAATCGGAATTTTGTGATTTTATTTAATATCAAAACTATGAGAATTTTACAACTGTGGTGTCAAAATATTAGGAGTGGTATACAATATAATCCACCAGGCTTTATTGAGTTAATAATGTTAGTCTTTGCCATAGTATTATTATTGTGTTGGAGTGTTACATAGCAATGGCAATATTTAGTCTTATGCCTGAGTTATGTAATGGGTTATTCTATTTCTATTTTAGTTAGAGAAGCGCTTACACCATCTCCTCAAATACAGGCTTCCCAATTCACAGCTATACTATTATTAATTCTTAGTACTTATAGTTTTGCTGATTTAATTCGTTAGAAAATGTTTGATTTTAAATCAACAAAAAATAGCTTAGTTTATATAGCAATCAAGAATCAGATGTGAGAATTGAGATGTCTCTTAAAAATATATAATATAGCAGTTATCTTATTCATATATATTTATTTTATCTGCTCCCTGTTAGTGTAAAAATATCTTATTTAATTATCCATTTGTAATTGGAATTAGTAGTTTTTTATTACTGTTTACAGGAGGTTTATTATTTCCTATTATAATTATTTGTATTTAGATAAATAAATAATCATAATTCAGGAGGAATTAAGAAATTCAAGCCTCCCAATCAACTGAGTTTATCTTCAGTTTTAACTTCAGCATTCAGTTTTCAGTGACGATCTACAGTGTTATCCAAATCACTATTAAAATAGTCAGCCAGAATTAACAGTATTGTTCAATAATTGATAATTACCTATCTCTAAAAGGAAGAGGATTGAATAAAAGGAAAATTTTTTCTTATTTCTCCTTTAAAGGAGAGGCTTTAAACCTTAATTATTCGGTAAAATGAGTATAAGACTGTTAATAAATTTCCTGGTGAACGTTATGGGAAAAGTCAAAGAATGCCATTGGCGGGAAAATATTTTTATGAATTTGGGAACTGTTTTAAGTCAATTATGGATTTGTTTTAGTCTCAATACAAAATAAATTTACTTCCTGACTTATAACTTATAGTAACCTAATATTTTTTGTGGTATAACTTATGGTAACTCAAAACCCTAAAAACATAAACATAGTTTCTACTACTGCCAACTTTAGACTTAATAATTAGGGCTTGCTGATTAAATATAAAAACATTTACAGATAAATATTTTAGCTTTTTTAGAGGGAAAAAAAGTGCAACTTTTTAAGCTTGAGTGACCAAAAAGTTCGGATTTTGGGCTGACTATGGCAGAAAAATCACTCTTATAATTTTTCCGAGTACCTCCTATAAATTCCCCATTCCTCGTGACTCCTGACTTCTCGTCCTGGGAGGGGTTAGGGGTGGGTTGACTCCTACCCCTACTATTCATACTTTTTCAGCAAACCCTAATTATGTAATATAACTGACTTATTGCTTTATACTCGAAAAGTAAAAAAACAATAATTTTGTCTAAATACTAAGAAGATTTACAGGATACAATTATCTCAAGTAATTAATTTATTCAAATCAAAATGAGTCACAAAATAGAAGCAGAAAATTTTATCCAAGATTTAGAAAGAGTAGCTAAAGTTAGAACCGAAGTAGCTGCTAGTTTATGTACAATAGCTGAAACTTTAGAAAAAGCAGAATCAGAAGGTCAAAAAAATTCTGGAAAATTAGGTTTAGAAAGAGAAATAGAAGATATTAAAAATGCTGGCAAAAATCTCCGCCTTGGTGTGTTCCGCTTGATGGTATTGGGAGATATGAAACGGGGAAAAAGTACATTTCTTAATGCTTTAATAGGTGAAAATATTTTACCTAGCGACGTTAATCCTTGTACAGCATTATTAACTGTATTAAAATTTGGACCAGAAAAAAAAGTTACTATACATTTTAATGATGGAAAAAAACCTCTGTCACTAGATTTTAAGAGCTTCAAACGAAACTATACAATTGACCCAGCAGAGGCAAAAAGATTAGAACAAGAAAAAAAACAAGCATTTCCTGATATTGATTATGCAGTGGTTGAATATCCCCTACCAATTTTAGAAAAAGGAATAGAAATTGTTGATAGTCCTGGTTTAAATGATACAGAAGCACGGAATGAATTGTCTCTTGGTTATATCAATAATTGTCATGCTATTTTATTTGTGATGAGAGCAACTCAACCTTGTACTTTAGGAGAACGTCGCTATCTAGAAAATTATATTAAAGGTAGAGGGTTGAGTGTGTTCTTTTTAATTAATGCTTGGGATCAAGTACAAGATAGTTTAATTGACCCAGATGACCGAGAAGAATTAGAAGAAGCAGAGATAAGATTAAGAAGAGTTTTTCAAGCTAACCTCAATGAGTATTGTGTAGAAGAAAATAAAAATATTTATCAAGAAAGAGTTTTTGAACTATCTTCAATTCTGGCATTAAGAAGGCGATTAAAAAATCCTTCAGTTTCTCTAGAAGGAACAGGTTTTCCAGAATTTTTTGGTGCATTAAATCAATTTTTGACTCAAGAAAGAGCAGCTCAAGAATTTAGGCAAGCAAAAACTTTAGCAGCTCAAGCAGATAGTCATTTACGAGAGGCGATCGCCCGTCGTACTCCTTTATTAGAACAGAATATTGAAGAGCTAATAAATAAGATTAATTCTGTCGCACCAGAGTTTCATAAACTTGCTGAAATTCGCGACCAATTTCAGTCAGAAATTAGAACAGTTAGAGACAAAGAAGCGACTGAAATTGCTAATTCTTTTCGTTCTTATGTCCTCGACCTGGAACATACTTTTGAATCAGACTTTTTGCGCTATCAACCAGATATAAAATTTCTCGATTTCATTAACCCTGGTAAAAGAGAAGCTTTTGAAATAGAACTAAAAAAAGGATTTGAACAATATATTAGCGATAAATTAGCAGCATGGACTATTACCGTTGAAAATAAGATGGATGCAGCATTTTTACAACTTTCTAGAAGAGCTGCTCATTATGGTGCTTCCTATACAAAAGTCACAGATAAAATCACTGAAAAACTAACAGGAAAAAAGGTCAAATCTGCCCTTTCTGTTTCCAGTGAGGATAATGCTCCTAGTTGGGCAAAATGGGCTATGGGATTATTTTCATTAGCTAGGGGTAATATCGCAGGTATGGCGATGGCCGGAGCGGGTTTTGATTGGAAAAATATCTTGCTAAATTTATTGGCTGTAGGAGGAATATATACAGCAATTACTTTCTTTACAGGGATAACTTTAGGACCTATTGGTTTAGCTTTGTTAGGTTTAGGTGTGGGTGTAATGCAGGCAGATGAAGCACGGAAAAAAGTAGTTCAGATAGCGAAAAAAGAGTTGGTCAAACATTTACCTGAAGTAGCAAATGAACAGTGGCAACCTATTTATGATGCTATTAAAGAATGTTTTGATACTTATGAAGGGGAAGTTAAAGAAAGGATAGATGATGATATTAAATCTCGGAAGTCGGAATTAGATAATTTGCTACAGCAAAAACAGGAACAAGAAATTAATAATGATACAGAATTAGCTCGTTTTCAACATTTAGAAATTGATGTGTCATCTGAGTGTACAAAAATAGTTGCCGTTTATCAGGATTTTATGAAAGCAATTGTATAGCAGAAGGAAGAAGGAAGAAGAAAGAAAAATGTGGCTTTGTCTGAGTTTTAAGCTTTTGATCTGTCAAATATAGTAATGGCGACTACTATATAAATTATAAATGTAGGTTTGGTTTGGTTTAGTTCCTCAACTCAAGAGTATTATAGTGTGCAAATGTTCAGTTATGGATATCAATAGTAAGTCTTACGTTCTTTAACTACTTTACCCTAGTAAATATTTAATAAATTAGGTATTATTTAGGATTACTATATAGTAATCCTAAATGATTTGTAAAAAAACCATGAATTAGATAAAATATTTAAAACTCTTATACCAATTTTATATGAAGCTGCATAGAATTAGGTGGTAGGTATTATGCCAAATTCGGTTATCAAAATACCTTTTTCAAATTCCTCTCTAACTCTTCTGCCTTTTGCCTTGCCTTCATAATAAAGCTTTTGTCTAAATAATATGGATATCTAAAGGAGGAGTAAAAATTGCAGACTAATTTTGATAACTTGATTCGCTATTTTAATTCTGCTCTTGGAATGTTAGAACTTGAGCCAGACTCTCAATTGAAAAAAGATATAATTTCTATTTGTGAATATCTGAAAAATCCTTCTTTTAAAATTGCTGTTTTTGCTCCGTTTAATTATGGCAAATCTACTTTGCTTAATGCCTTTTTAGGTCAAAGAACATTACCCATTGATTTAATTCCTACTACTGGAGCTGCAATTTCTATAAAATATGGCACAGAGTTACAGACTAAAATTAATCTGAAAGATGGAAGTAAAATTTATGAAGCTGGTACGGACATTCTCAAACAATATGCAGTGTTAGATAATAACCGCCGAATGAGAGATGATGTGACTTCAGTAGAAGTTTATTGCCCTCATCCTTTCTTGAAAAGAGGAGTTGAATTTTTAGATTTACCAGGAACAAATGACCGGGAAGCTCAAGATATTTTGGTGCAAGACCAATTGTTAACTGCCGATCTAGTAGTACAGGTTTTAGATGCCAGAAATTTGATGACTTTAGGAGAACGAGAAAATCTCAGAGATTGGTTGTGGGATAGAGGTATTAAGACAGTAGTTTTTGTTGTTAATTTTATGAATTTACTCTCCTCAGATGAACAAACAGAAGTTAATAATAGAATACGCTTTCTGGCAGAAAGTTTTCGCTCCGAACTACCAAGTAATATTAGTAACTTATATCGAGTTGATGCTTTGCCTGCTTTGCGGGGTCGCTTAAAAGGTGATGTTTCTGTGGCGCAAACAACGGGTTTAGTAACTTTTGAATCTGCTTTACAAAATATTGTTGAAACTGATGGGAAAAAGATAGATATTCAATTACCAAGAATACAGACAGTCGCTTTTCAGTTATGTCAAGTTATGGAAGCTAGTGCTAAGGAAGTGACTAAAGAGTTAATTGCTATTCAAGAGCGGAAAAGTGAAAAATTTGAGATTCAAAAGCGGGCAGAAAAATTAATTACACAAGGCTTTCAAAAAAGTAGTTCAAATTTCCAAAGTTGGCTATATTTAACTAAACTTTTGGAGCGCCATCAATTTGAATTGGCTATAGTTTTGGAACAAAGAACTTTTAATATTTGGGAGTCGGAAAAATTTCGACCAGAAGCTCTGAAATATAAACAAGAAATTACCGAATGGATAGATAAAGCTTGTGAATTTTTTCAACAAGAAGAACCAGCAGAATTAATTATTACATTTCCTGAAGCTCCTAAAGTTTTTTTGCCATCCCCACCCCCATCAGAAACCAAAAAATCAGGAGGGGTAAAAAATATAGCGATCGCCACTGGAATAGGTTGGTTATTAGCAGGTCCGATGGGTGCCGCAGTTGCTGGTGGTGCGACCTATTTTTTGAGCGATAATAAACAGAATAAATCACAAAATTTAGATAGTTATCAGCAGCAGGTAAAACAAGCTTATGCTAATGCAGCTAGAGATTATTTAAGTCGTTTTAGTGCTATAGCTTTAAAAGCAGTTGAGGAATATGAAGCAATAGCAGAAAAAGTAATTAAGGTTCCTGTTAGTCAGCAGTCACCGGAGGCGATTAAGTTAAGAAATAAATTACAGTTATTGAATAATTTATCGGCAGAAATAAATCAAGAGTTGGATTTTTTAGCTGGTTAAGACATCGGAATATTTTGATGGAAATCTAGGTAACTAGACAGTGCAAAGTTCTGGGAATAACTATTGCTAGTCAAGGGTTTCACGGACTCAAGGTTAAAAATTCTCCATTCACAACAGTAGATGCTGTAAACCTTTCCCAGTAACACTTTCAATCTTGAGAGCCAACAGTTTTTTAGCAGAACTTTGTACTCTCCAGTAGGTAACAACTCTATTTAATATAATTATAGATATAGCAGTCTTATTTGAATTGTGAGAGATTGTAGATTTTTAGGGAACAGGGAATATCTTCACTGGGAAAAGGGAAGAAAGAAAAGAACTGTATCTTATCAATATGATCACCGTTAGATTTTAGACTTTTCAGAAATAGTCAAATTCTCAAATTTGATTCGGCGTTGCTATATATAGGTTTTGGTTGGTTTCTGTTAGCACTTAATCCAACCTTATAGAACCCATTTGAGATCTATATAATTATGGTAGTCAAGTCTTTTCGCGCATTAATTTTGAGGAAAATTCAGTTGAAGGAGTGTTGAATTTTTTGTATTATCTCTCCCCAAATCTTCCCTCTTAA
>NZ_JAAHGU010000230.1:0-6385 GCF_010692685.1 Okeania sp. SIO2F5
ACTGCTCCATGGCCTCTGGAGTCAGCCAAAAAGTGAGACTCCCTCGCTGCTTTAAGGAGGCATCATACTCAGACCAGTTTTTGAGTCGATACAAGGACTTGGAGTTGGATTTAGACTTACTCTTACTCATATCTGCTGAGTGTAGTTTCGTGTACCATCTTGACTTCTTTATTTTTACCCTAAACATCATCTTTTGTGCAACAAAGCCCCTACCATCTACCGCCTAAGAAATTTGTTGGAAACAATTAGACAATATTGAAATAATAGATCAAAAATCAGCTTTTTTTTTATCAGTTAGTTTGACTTATTATTTCACTGTTTGAGTTTGTTTTTAATTTATTCGATCAGAGATTTTGAATCTAACAGCAAACCAGTAGGTTCATCATTATTATCCTCGTATTGAGGAAATAATTCGGAAATTTCTGATTTATATTTCTCCGTTTTATCTTGAATCATGTTATACGCTTTTACTAAAATTTCCGATTGTGCTAATAGTAAATCATGTAAATCTATCAATCTTAAATTGCCATTCGACAACACTATAATTATTGGTTCGTAAATATAATTTTTTGGTCTATTTAGGGCAGTTAGTACTGCAGCATTAATTTGAAAATTTTCAGAAAGAACTAAAGGAGGAGTGCTAAGAAAATCTAACAATTCGCTAACAGGTTGCCTAGAATAAAAGTCTTTATTTCCTGGTGATTTCATATACTCTAAGAATCTGACTTGTGAAATCATACCCAACATTTTTGTACTTTTAGTAATGATAACTCCTGGTAATTCTGGTTGTTGTCGAAATTTTTCTGCTACTTTTTTTACTAAAGTAGTAGTATTAACTTGAAAATCGTGGAAGGGTAAGTTTCCAACAGTGGAATAGAGTGTAAGCTGAACTAGGTTGGTCATTGAAAATAATGAAGAATAAGCAGTATGAAAAAATATGCTATGAGAATATGTTAACTTGGATAAATTTACAGTTAGATTAAATAATCTAAAATATAAAAAAAAGCTTAATAATTACATAAGCAATACTCTTTGTCCTGGTCCGGAATATTCTTATGGCCATTTTATCCAAAATCACCGGGGATGCCCAGTTTCCACCTGCAAAACCAAACTTAATTTTACCTTTAAATACCCTTGAGCTTTTAAGTCAGCTATTGCAACAAACAACTCAAGGTTTGAAGACTATATTAATTACGGAAGATATACTTGCCACCACCCAATCTCATAAATTCCCAGACCTAAAATTTACAGTAGTTATTTCAGAGGAGTTTAATGGACTTTTGTGGGGCACAATAGTCAAGGAGTCATCAGATAATCAAAGTCAGAAGACAGAAGACCGACAAAAAGATCATAATTTACAATCTAACTCTTCTACCTTTCCTTTTTCAAGGGAAAATGTGGGAAATTTCAAATTTAATGTAGGTTTAACTTTTGACCCAGAGGCAATCACACTTTTTGTATACCAGATTTTTAATATTATAGAAGAAGATAATAGTAACTCAGCGCTCATCTCTCAAATTAAATCTCAAATAAATAACCTGAAAGTCAATAATCCAAATCTCCAGGATGAATTTACCTTGAAATTACTAAAATTATTGACTTCTAATGAAAATATAGATTCTATTTTAGAGCAAACAAGTAGTCAAACAATCAAGAAAAAAAAATCTTATTCTCAGACATCAAATTTACTATCAATAAATGATTCAATAGTTGGTATTTATGGATTATCAGGACCGGATTCAATACTGAATAATCAACAATATCCATTAGTATGTAAACCTATTGAGCAGGCTCTAAACCAACAGCTAGAACAAGAGATACTTCTGAATAAAGTCACAACTCAAATTCGTCAAAGTTTAGAACTACCAGAAATTTTATCAACGACTGTAGAGCAGGTTCAAAAATTGATTAAAGTTGATAGATTATTAATTTATCAATTTAATTATTCCTTATCATTAACAAATAAAACAAATAATATTACAACAGACAATCAAAGAAAAGGTACTGTTAAATATGAAGCATTAGCATCCGAAAAAATTTCTTCAGTATTAGGTTTAAGTGAAGGAGAAAACTGCTTTTTTCCTCCCCATAACTCGATCGTGAAATATAGTAAAACATTTGTTCGTGCTATAGCTGATACAGAAGTAGTTTATGGTAAATTTCCTTGTTTAGTAGAATTGATGCAACAACATCAAGTCAAAGCTAAATTAGTAGTATCAATTATAGTCAATCGACAATTATGGGGATTATTAATTGCCCATCACTGTTCGATTCGAGAGTGGCAAGATCATGAAAAAATATTTCTCAAAGAAATAGCAGAACACTTAGCGATCGCTATTTACCAAGCTCAATTATATGAAGAATTGCAAAAGCAAAAACAAACTTTAGAAAAGCAAGTGGCTAGACGGACTCAAGAACTTTATGATACTCTACAAGCAGCAGAATCAGCTAATCGTACTAAGAGTGAATTTTTAGCCACAATGAGTCATGAATTACGCACTCCTCTCACTTGTGTTATTGGTATTTCTTCAACTCTTTTACGCTGGTCTTATGGCAATAGAGGAGCTAAAACAATACCAATACAAAAGCAAAGAGATTATTTACAAATAATCCATGATAGTGGCGAACATCTCCTAGAATTAATCAATGATATTCTAGATTTATCTCAAGTAGAAGCTGGCAAAGCAGTTTTAAATATCGGTGATTTTTCTCTCTCTAAATTAAGTTATGAACTTTGGCAAACTTTTAGAGAAAAAGCAGAAAAAAACGAAGTAAAATTAACTTTAGAACAAACAATAAATCCACAACTAGATCTATTTACTGCCGACCAAAGGCGAGTTAAACAAATTCTCTTTAATCTTCTCAGTAATGGAATTAAATTTACTCCTAGTGGGGGGAGTGTCATACTTAAAGTTATCAGAGACAAAAATACAGCAATTTTTCAAGTAGAAGATACCGGTATAGGAATTTCTGAAGAGCAAAAACCATTATTATTTAAGAAATTTCAACAACTAGATTCTCCTTATAATCGTCAGCAAAGTGGTACGGGTTTAGGTCTGGCTTTAACAAAACAATTAGTAGAACTTCATGGTGGAATTGTTGAAGTAGAATCTGCTATTGATTTTGGCTCTACTTTTACAGTGAAATTACCAGCACAACCCCTAACATTAAAAAATGAAGAATTAAAACAAAAAGAAGAAAAATCACCTAATATTTTATCCTTGCAAGGTAGCGTAGTGTTGATTGAGCAAGAAGAAGATATTGCCACAGTAATTTGTGATATTTTGACAGCAGCAGGATTAAAAGTTGTATGGATAATAGAAGGTTCTACAGCAGTGGAGCAAACTATTTTGTTGCAACCTCTTGCTGTAATTGTAGATATGCAATTACCAGGAATGGATGGTGTAGAAATTATCCAGCAGTTACGCACAACAAATAGTAGTGAAAATCCAAAAATTCTGGCATTAACTACTTTTGATCAACAAATAGATATGGAATATTGTTATACTGTTGGTGCAGATGAATGTTTGACTAAACCAATTAATCTCGAATATTTATTGAGTAAAATGATAGACTTGCTGACCAAATAAGAATTCAGTCATAGGTAATTGGTAATATACCTGACCAGTATGGTAATTTCTATAAGTAAGTTTCAAGTATTTAATAACTTTTGTTGTTTTCATAGTTATTTGAAACTTTCAAATATCTTATTACTATTACTTTTAAAATGGTATAATCATATTTTATTTGTGGAGCTTACAGCACTTTTCATTTAAGTAGACTACGAAATTATTTTTGCTTAAGGAGTGGGGAACAGAAAAATGCTTTAGCCACTATAGTCTATCTATGTGAAAATTCCTATAATATCAAATTAATATGAAGTTGTATAGAATAATATTTTAATCAGAGTTGATTGTAGATCGGGAGATACAAGTTAATAAATGCAGCTTCACATAAAATTGGTATAACACCTAAAACCTAATATTATATCCGGTTGAATAATTATAAATAACGACGGAGGAGTCAAGAGAGAATAAAAAGGAAGAGGATCAGAAAGTTTTTTATTACTAATTATCCGGACTTGATATAAAGTCTAATACCTAACACCTAACACCTAATTCTGTACAGCCTCATATAAAATTGGTATAATTCCTGATACTGACTACATGAATTTATCTCTACTTATAATCTATAAATCAGCTCTAACATCTATACAAAATAATTATTTAACCATGACTAATAAATACTCCGATCTATCATTACCACAAGGTTTAATCATTTCTTGTCAAGCTCCCACTGACTCCCCTTTAAATCATCCAGAAGTTATTGCAGCTATGGCACAAGCATCTATAAATCAGGGAGCTTCAGCAGTGAGAATAGATACACCATCCCATATTCGAGCAGTGCGACAGAGAATTACTCAACCAATTATTGGTTTGTGGAAGCAACAAATACCAGGATTTGAAGTTTATATTACGCCCCAATTTTCAGATGCAGAAGCGATCGCCAAAGCAGGAGCAGATATTATTGCTGTTGATGCTACTGCCAGAAAACGTCCGGGAGGAGAAACTTTAGCAACATTAATTACTCGTATTCATAATGAATTAGGAAAATCAGTAATGGCCGATGTAGATACTATAGAAGCAGCACAACTAGCTGTAGAAGAAGGTGCGGATTTTGTTGCCACTACTCTGTATGGTTATACTGAGCAAACAATCACAAAATCTCCTCCTGGTTTTGAGCTGTTAAAACAGATAGTAAAAAACTTAGAAGTGCCAGCAATTTGTGAAGGAGGTATTGCTTCTCCCACAATGGCAAAAAAAGCTATAAATTTAGGAGCGAATGCTGTTGTTGTCGGGACAGATATTACAGGAATTGATAGTAAAGTCAAAGCTTACAAAATGGAGATGATTTCTTAAATTAGCTGAATATGCTAATTATTTAATGCGCTTTTATATCATGTCCGGTTGAATACTTATAAATAAATAACGGATGAGTCATAATTCAGGAGGAAAGAAAGAATAAAGAAGGAAAAAAGAAGAAGAAAGGGCGTTGCACAGTTACAAATTATTTTAGATTTTTGATGAACAATATTTTGGGTTTGAGAATTGCTAAAATGATTAATATTAGGTTTTTTACTCAAAATATAAACCAATTTTTGGCAATATCATTCCATAATGTGCAAACCCCAATATTAAATCGGACCATCTCCCCTAACTATATAATAAGTATTGAACCGGATTTGATATTACTCCGTGTATAGTAAGTTACAAGGGTTTCTAGAAGAGGAAAAAAATTGATAATAGCAAGGGGTGAAAGATATAACAAAGAACGGGGAAAAATAATCAAACTGGAGAAGAGAATGACTTTTTTGTAGAGTCTTATATCAAATTCTGTTTAATCGGAATGATATAGTTTCTTTTATTATTATTAGTAAGGACTTTCCGTTCCGAAAGACCTGAAAATATTGACTCTTCTTCCTCAATATTTAATAATACTGAGGCTTTGTTGCACAAAGGAAGGAAATAGGGTAAAAATAGTAGTGCATGACACGAAAAACCTACACCGAAGTACATCTGAGTAACTCCAAGTCTAATTCCAAGTACCGGGTAAACAACTTGTCTGAATATGATCCTTCCCTAAAGCACAGAGGGAGTCTGACATTTTGGCTCAGTCCTGAAGTAATAGAGCAGTGGGTAAACCAACAGAAAACAAGACCTAGGGGAGCATCGAATAGTTATAGTAATGTAGCTATTGAATTAATGGTCTCTGTGAGTAGCTTGTTTGGATTAGCAGGACGACAAACAGAAGGATTTGTCGAATCTATATTTAGTTTGATGGAACTAGACTTACCTGTACCAGACCATAGCACTGTATCTCGTCTGATCAGGAAGTTAAACATTACTATACCAGTGATACCAAAGGCAGAAGGGACTCACGAGCGTAGTAGATTCTACGAGAGTCAAAGTATATGGTGAAGGGGAATGGAAGACCAGGATTGACGGTGTAGGCAAACCTGTAAAATTGCGTAAACTACATCTAGGGGTAAATGTTTGCGCAGCATTCCGAAGGAAAGCGACAGGAGAAATAATTGCTGCTGTAGTAACAACCAACGATGTTAGTGATGACCAAGTATTCTCTGACTTGCTTGATGGAGTTGAAGATGAAATAGTAAAAGTTTCGGGCGATGGAGCATACGACAAGTGCAAGTGCTATGAAAAAGCTAGTCACAAAGGAGCTAAAATCACAATTCCGCCAGGCTTTGTTGCATGAAAGTAGCGATCGCCAAAAACTCCCTTAGTTGGAAGTTAACTAGATTTCTACTTTGTAGCTCTGGGGTTTACCATTTTGAATCATCACGTTGAGTATGGAACATTGTATGAAT
>NZ_JAAHGU010000231.1:0-6291 GCF_010692685.1 Okeania sp. SIO2F5
GGGAAGTCAATGTGTAGGAGAAAACAAGTACTTATGGTTAGCATCTTTGCGTGAAGAAGTAGGTGCATGGGAACAGATGCTGTGTAGTTTAGGAAAATTGTATGTACAGGGGGTGGATATAGATTGGTTAGGGTTTGAGGGAGATGATCGACGAAATAAAGTAGTGTTACCCACTTATCCTTTTCAAAGACAAAGTTATTGGATAGAGACTGAAATTAAATCAAAGTTGTCAACTTCAAACTTAACAGCTACAATTATTCATCCCTTACTAGGTCAAAAACTACAGCTAGCAGGATTAGAAAATCGGTATTATTTCCAAGCACACCTGACAGCAAAATCACCAGCTTATCTTAGTCACCATCGAGTGTTTGAAAACAATCTCTTCCCAGCTACAGGTTATCTAGAAATGGGGCTTTATGCAGCTAAAACTTTATTTTATACACTTCATATAGTAATAGAAAATGTAATTATTAGTCGCGGATTAATACTTCCAGAAACTCAATCAATATTAGTTCAAACAATTCTTAGCAAATCAGATATAGATACCTATAAATTTGAAGTTTTCTCCAAAAAAGAAGAAAGTTTTTCAGATTGGAATCTTCATGTAGAAGGAAAAATTAAGCCACTGAAAAATTTAAGTACAATTCAAAAAATTGACATAGAAAAATATCTAAGCGATTGTACTGAATCTATAGAAATAAAACAACACTATCAAAAATGCCAGCAACTAGGAATTGACTATAGAAGTAATTTTCAAGGAATCAAACAATTATGGTCTAGTACAAACCAAGCTATCAGTAAAATTGAATTACCCCTAGAGCTAGTAGCAGAAGCAACTCATTATTATATACATCCAGCTCTACTAGATGCTGCTTTACAACTAATTTTTCAGATATTACCAAAAACTGACAACCAACAAACGTATTTACCAATAGGAATAAATAGGCTAAAAGTATATAATCCTCCTGGTCTATCTTTGTGGGCAATAGCAGTAATAACTGAATCTGACCAAAAAGATGAAGAAAATCTAAATGCTCAAGTTACTCTAACTAATTTAGAAGGAGAAATTATTGCCCAAGTAGAAGGCTTAAAACTTAGACTTGTATCACCTCAAACCTTAATAGAAAATCAAGTAGAATTAATTAATAACTGGTTTTACTCAGTAGCTTGGAAACCCCAAAGTCGTTTTGGAAAACTATTACCAACAAATGATTTACTAACACCAAGAGAAATTGAACAACAATTGGCTCCTGACCTCGAAGAATTAGTTACAACAATAGGAGAAAATAGCTCTCAAATCGAAAGTAGCTTAGAAGAGCTAAGTCTAGATTATATAGTAAAAGCAATAATAGACCTAGGTTGGAACTACAAACAAATGGAATGTTTTTCTACTGATACTGCTAGTAAACATCTAGGTATAGATACCAATCAAAGACAGTTATTTAAACGTATATTAAAAATTTTAGCTGAAGAGGGAATTCTAGAGAAAAAAGAAGAGCAGTGGCAATTGCTCCAGCCTTTAAAAAAATCTAATCCTGAAGAAAAAAGTCAGACTTTATTGATTCAATATCCTGATGCCAAAGCAGAATTAAGTCTTCTAAATCGCTGTGGAACTCAATTAAGTGAAGTATTAAAAGGTGTAAAAGACCCAGTACAATTACTATTTCCTGAAGGAGATTTAACTACAACAACTCAACTCTATGAAGAATCTCCTACAGCTAAAATTATGAATACCTTAGTACAAAAAGTTATATCTCAAGCAATTGAGAAATTATCTTTACAACGAGGAATACGAATGTTAGAAATTGGTGCTGGTACAGGAGGTACAACTAGTTATATCTTGCCCCATCTAAATCCCCATCAAATTGATTACACATTCAGCGATATTGGGGGATTGTTTATAACTAAAGCACAAGAAAAATTTCATGATTATCCCTTCGTCAACTATCGAACTTTAGATATAGAGATAGATCCAAGCAGTCAAGGGTTTGATTCTCATCAGAATGATATAATTATTGCAGCCAATGTACTTCATGCAACTACCAATATAAAGCAAGTTTTATCTCATGTGCGAAAACTGTTGGCACCTGGTGGGATTTTAATATTATACGAAGCTACAACTCAAAATAGGTGGGTTGATTTAATCTTTGGACTACTGGAAGGATGGTGGAAATTCCGAGATTATGAATTACGACCAGACTATCCTCTGCTTTCTCGCTTTAAGTGGCAACAAGTTTTAAAAGAAAAAGGTTTTGGTCAAGTAGTAACTTTACCAGAAATAAAAGGAATGCCTGAAGTCTTGTCCAACCAAGCCGTAATTGTGGCTAGAGCTAATAATGATGATATAGTTGTTTCCTCAAAATCTAATAAAAATTGGTTAATTTTAGCAGATAATCAGGGATATGCTCAACACTTAGCAAGTCAACTGCAGTCATTAGGAGATAACTGTACCTTAGTATTTATAGGTGAGGAATACAAATATCTTTCTGACTCAGGATCGTTAGCTGAATTTACTATTAATCCTGACAAACCAGAAGAGTTTGAGCAACTAATAGCTGAAATATCAACAAACTTGCCCTCAATATATGGAATAGTTCATTTGTGGCCTACAGAGGCTATGGTTGGGAAAGATATTAGTTCTCAAGACTTAAAAAAATTATCACAAAGAGGCTGTGGAACCACACTATCTCTAGTGCAGGCATTAGTAAAAGGAAGATTAACTGAATCACCTAAATTATGGCTAGTAACTTGTGGCTCGCAACCTGTACCAGAAACTAATTGTGTAATTTCAGGAATTGCTCAATCTTCTTTATGGGGAATGGGAAAAGTGATCGGGTTGGAACATCCAGAGCTAAAATGTGTGCAAGTTGATTTAGATCCTTACCAAAGTGTGGAAGACCAAGCATTAAAACTATTTGAAGAAATTTACTCAGAAGACCAAGAAGACCAAGTGGCATTTAGAGAAAATAGTCGTTACATATCTCGTTTAGTAGCTAGCTCTCCCAAAAAATCAGAAAAATCTGTGGCTTTCTCTCAAAATGCTTCCTATTTAATTACCGGAGGTTTGGGTGGATTAGGTTTATTAGTTGCTGATTGGATGGTCAAAAAAGGAGCTAAACATTTAGTTTTGGTGAGTCGCCGTCCACCCGATGAATTTAGTGAAAACAAGTTAAAGTTGCTAGAAGAAGCGGGTGCTTCAGTGGTAGTGGAACTGGCTGATGTGTCAGAAGTAGATTCTATGACAAAGGTACTAGCAAAGATAGACTCAACTTCAACTTTTCCGCTAGCAGGAATCATTCATTCTGCTGGAATGTTGTCAGATGGAGTTCTTGTCAACCAAAGTTGGTCAAGTTTTGAGCAGGTAATGGCTCCAAAAGTTGAGGGGGCTTGGATTTTACATAAATTGACTCAAAATCAGCCTTTGGACTTTTTTATATTGTTTTCTTCAGGTGCTTCTCTTTTGGGGTCAGCAGGTCAAGGAAATCATGCCGCTGCAAATGCTTTTCTGGATTGTTTAGCTCATTATCGTCAAGCTATGAGCTTGACTGGACTGAGTATTAATTGGGGTGCTGTTTCAGTTGTAGGAGAAGCGGCTGAAAAAGGTGCAGATATTCGACTCCAGCAAAAATTGGGTATAGAAGCCATCACTCCTGAGAAGTTTTTAGAGTCATTAGAGAAGTTGATGAATTTTTCTGAAGTACAAGTAGGAGTTCTGCCAATTAATTGGTTAAATTGGCAAGACAGAGTAACACAATGGCGGTTTTTAGCTGATTGGAAAGAAAAAACTGTTAATACTGTACCCGCATTAAAATCTGATTTTCTAGAGCATTTAAAGATGTTGATCCCTAGCGAACAAAGGAGATTATTAGAAGTTCATGTTCGTCAACAAGTAGCTCAAGTATTAGGCTTAAATTCATTTATTAATATTGATTTTAGTCAAGGCTTTTTTGAGTTAGGAATAGATTCGTTAATGTCTGTAGAGTTGAGGAGTTTTTTACAAAAAAGTTTAGGATGTGAGTTGCCTTCAACTTTGACTTTTAAATATCCAACCTTGAAGAATCTAGTAGATTATTTGGCTGAGTTGTTGTTAGATGTAAAGGTTGAAGGCAATTCAACTATAGAAAGAAAGCAAACTGAGGTTAACGAAGAAACACAAGAACAATTGTTAGCTAAAACAAAAGAGCTTTCAGAAAAACAATTAGAAGAAATAATCGATCAAAAATTAAATTTATTTGTTAATGAGGAGTTATAAATAAATGAAAAATCAATCAAATCAAATGAAAGATTTAACTCCTTTACAACGCTCATTTTTACTAATTGAGCAATTGCAAAAAAAATTAGATAAATTCCAGAATTTTCAAACAGAGCCAATAGCTATTATTGGTATGGGTTGTCGCTTTCCTAAAAATGTTAAGACTCCAAAAGAATTCTGGAATCTTTTATCTGAAGGAGTAGATGCTATTACTGAAGTTCCATCAACTCGATGGAATATTAATGATTATTATGACCCCGATCCAGAAAGTCCTGGCAAAATTTACACGCGATGTGGAGGATTTTTGGAGCAGATAGATTTATTCGATCCTCAATTTTTTGGTATTTCTCCTAAAGAAGCTGTTAGTATCGATCCTCAACATCGGTTACTATTAGAAGTTAGTTGGGAAGCTTTAGAACACAGTGGAATTTCTCCGTCAAAATTGCAAGGCAGTCAAACGGGAATCTTTTTTGGTATCACTCAAAATGAATACAGCAGATTTACCCTAGCAAATTCTAATCGTCCTGAAAATATAAGTATCTATGATGGCACTGGAAACGGTTTGTCTTTTGCATCAGGACGTCTTTCTTTTATTCTTGGTTCCCAAGGTCCAAGTATGTCTATTGATACAGTTTGCTCTTCTTCTCTAGTAGCAGTACATTTAGCCTGTCAAAGTTTACGAAATAAAGAATCTGATTTAGCTATAGCTGGTGGAGTTAATCTCAATTTGTTACCAGAAGGAACAATTTTTTTATCAAGGGCTAAAGCTTTGTCACCAGATGGTAGATGTAAGACTTTCGATGCTAGTGCAGATGGATTTAGTCGTAGTGAAGGTTGTGGAGTAATTATTCTTAAACGTTTATCTGATGCAATATCAAATGGAGACCGAATTTGGGCTTTAATTCGAGGTTCAGCAGTAAACCATGATGGTTGCAGTAGTGGTTTAACTGTTCCTAATCAAATAGCTCAGGAAAAATTAATTACTCAAGCGCTGAATCATGCTAAATTACATCCATCTCAAGTTAGTTATGTAGAAGCTCATGGTACTGGTACATCTCTCGGAGATCCTATTGAAGTGGGAGCTTTAGCCTCAGTTTTAAGTGCTAATCGTAGTCAGTCAAATCCTTTAATAATTGGTTCTGTAAAAACAAATCTTGGTCATTTAGAAGCTGCTGCTGGAATAGTAGGTTTAATTAAAGTAGTACTTTGTTTGGACAATGAAGAAATACCTCCTAATTTACACTTTTTTAAACCAAATCCTCATATTGAGTGGGAGAAAAGTCCTCTGATGGTTCCTACAAAGGTAATATCTTGGCCTCGCTCTGAAAAACAGAGATTTGCAGGAGTTAGTTCTTTTGGTATGAGTGGAACAAATGCTCATTTAATTCTAGAAGAAGCACCTCTTCAAACCCATAATAAATTATCATTAGACAACAGAAATAATTTACAACAGCGCCCACAACATTTATTAAGTTTATCAACAAAAACAGAAACTGCCCTAATTGAATTAGTCAATCGTTATCAAAGTTATCTGGAGACTCATCCTAAATTAGACTTGGCAGATATTTGTTTTACCGCTAATACAGGGCGGTCTCATTTTCATCATCGATTGGCAGTTATCTTTTCTAATACTTCAGAATTACTTGCTAAATTGAAACAATTTAGGAGAGGAGAAAAAGTAGCTGAAATATTTTCAAAAAAATTATCCTTAAGTAACAATAGTCAACCCAAAAAAGCGTTCCTATTTACAGGACAGGGTTCCCAATATCTGAATATGGGAAAAGAGTTATACCAAACTCAGCCACTATTTCGCCACACAGTTGACCAATGTTCCCAGCTCTTGCAACCCTATCTAGAACATTCCTTACTTTCCGTAATTTATCCAGATACACAAACAACACAAAACATTGACTTAATCAACCAAACAGCCTACACTCAACCAGCCTTATTTGCCATAGAATACGCTCTGTGTCAACTATGGCAGTCATGGGGCATCAAACCAGATATACTCATGGGGCATAGCGTAGGAGAATATGTAG
>NZ_JAAHGU010000232.1:0-6217 GCF_010692685.1 Okeania sp. SIO2F5
CGTTCGGTTAACTTCCTAGGAGGAATTTATTTGGCAGCTTCTGTCATTTTATTAGCATAGCGATCGCCATCGACCTAGAGCATACAATACCCATTTTGTCAATTTTTTAATTGATGACACGCCCTAGTATTTTGGGACGATTATGACAGAAAAATCACTCTTACAATTTTTCCGACTACCTCCTCTATAATTCCCCGTTCCTCCTGTCTCTTGTCTCCTGTCTCCTGTCTCCTACCCCTACTAAAAGACTTTTTCAGCAAACCCTAATTAAATAATTCGCGCCTTCCCTTTGAAGGGGAAAAAAGCGGTCTATCTTCGGAGCTTCCCGAAGGGTGGGATGGCGAGGTCTCGGAGCCATATCCAATCGACCAAGAGAAGAAATAATATTTCCTTATATTCAATTCCGTCACGGTTAAAACCCGAGGTAATTATCAATTATCCATTATCAATTAATGAACTGTTGCCTGTTGCCTACTATAACTGCATCCAATAATAGATCCGCACCAAAACGCACAGGGTCAGTGCAAGGCAAACCAGTCTCTATTTCCATTTGAGCGATCGCTTCTTTAGCCGTCACTTCATCTAAATGAAAAGTATTCATAGCAATACCAATAACTCGCACTGCTTCCATAGCGCCACCAGCAGCGACTACCATCTCATAGAACTCAATTACTTTAGGTAACGGTGGAATCAAAACACTGGGATGATTGCGAATATGAGTTTGATTAGCACGATGCACCAAGATTAAATCCGTGGGTTGAGTACCGCGCAATAGTGGGAGGGTAGCAGTAGAACCTGGATGCAATAGAGAACCTTGGCCTTCAATAATCAGTAAGTCGTGGGTCTTACCAAACTGCATAATCATTTGTTCCACTGCTCCAGCAGCAAAGTCAACTCGCACTGCATCTAAGGCAATACCATTGCCAGCAATCATTAAACCTGCTTGTCCTGTGGCGAGAAATTTAGAGTTTAAACCTCGGCGTTGAGCTGTGGCATTGAGTTCTAAACTGGTAGACATTTTACCGATAGCCATATCAGTACCCACTGTTAAGACTCGGCGACAAGAAAGTGTTCTAGCTTTCCCGCTGGCAATAGTTAATCCTTGAGGTTCCTGACGCACATCCCATATCCATTGCGTAGGTCGCAATAGTGGTTGAATTTCTGGATGATTTGCCAGAAAGCTATGCAAACCGTTGACTACTGATAACCCAGAAGTAACTGCTTGTTTGATTTCTCCAAACCATTCATCAGGTAAAGCACCGCCGGAAGGAGCAATACCAATGACTAATACTTCTGGGTCAAAAGCGATCGCTTCGGCAACAGAAGCAACTATTGGTATATCGCGGGGAATTTTAGTAAGTTCGGGTAATGATTTTCCGGCACATTGGCGATCGATTACAGCAACGATTTCTGCTTTACTGTAGCGCAATAGTGATAAGCCAGTTTTACCTGATGTACCCTGGATGCCATTGTGTAGGAGAATTGCTATTTTACTATTTTGAATTTTTGATTGTGTATTTTCTGCAGTCATGGTTTTTTAACGAATAAATTTTCTTTCGGAATGCTGCGCAAACAGCTCTTAGCAGTCAGCACTGAGTGCAAATAATGAAGTCAGAAGTCAGAAGTTATTTTTGTAACAGGGATTTGAGCAAGGCTCCAAAAATATTTCGCCTTAAAAGGCGGGGTTTTAAAACCAATTATTTTGATAATGAATAATTTTTTCAGGTTGAAGGAGCGTACCTTGGCAGTAACTTTTAATTCTCTCTCAATTTTTCAATTGCTTTGACCTCCTACTCTCATAAATAGCTGATAGCTGATGGCTGAATGCTTACAGTACAAGTAATAGTTAATAATGAACCTAGTATACAAATAGAGTTCCTTTTCTAACTTAAAATCTGTAAAGGTAATTTACAAATCTCTGTATAACCTTAACTATAAGATTTAGTTTAAACTAGCATTCATTGAAAATTGTGTAATAATTTGTTAAAAATATATTTTTAATCAATGTTCTTGACTGTAGGTTTAAAAATAATAAACCCATGAGTATATATTAATGATATCTAATGATATCTATTATTATTTTGCTCATTAGAGATAATTAAATACAAAATTTTCCTCAAAAATTAGTCAAAAGTATGCTGTTGTCCATAATATTTATTACTACAGTAAATTTTACTGCTTTAGCTGTCACAAAGGTCGAAAATACTAATATTTTTAGTGCGATTGATGGGATTTTTCAAAAGTTAGTAGCCATTCTAGAAAAAATTATCTTTTTTGATATTGCTGGTTTTCCACTAATTGTATTGTGGCTAATTTTAGGAGCAATTTTACTAACATTTCGTATGGGGTTTATTAATATCCGAGGTTTTAAACACGCTATTGATATCGTGAGAGGAAAATATGATTCCCCAGAAGATGAAGGAGAAGTTACTCACTTCCAAGCTCTTGCCACAGCTATTTCTGGCACAGTGGGTATAGGAAATGTGGCAGGTGTCGCGATCGCCATCCAATTAGGCGGGCCTGGTGCAGTATTTTGGATGACTATTGGTGGGTTATTTGGTATGACCAGCAAATTTACAGAATGTACTCTCGGTCTGAAATACCGAAGAATCAACTCAGATGGTTCTATAGCTGGAGGCCCAATGTATTATTTATCCAAAGGTCTAGCTAATATGGGATTCCGTGCAGTGGGACAAGGAATGGCCACTTTATTTGCATTCTTCTGCGGACTATCTACCCTAGTTGGTGCTAGCATTTTCCAAACCAATCAGTCTTACATCGCCGTTTCTAATGTTATACTTGGGTTATCAAGTTGGGTTTATGGTGCGATCGTGGCAATATTAGTAGCGATCGTCATTCTGGCTGGAATGAAACGTATTGGTACAGTTGCTGGTAGTTTAGTACCAACAATGGCAGTTATTTATATTGTTGCTTGTCTGTGGATTTTAGGTATTAATTTTACAGAAATTCTGCCAGCTTTTGGTAAAATTTTCACTGAAGCTTTTTCTCCTTCAGCAGTCGTTGCTGGTGGTTTTGTCACAACATTTTCTATAGGGTTAAGACGGTCAGCTTATTCTAATGAAGCAGGATTAGGTACTGCATCTATTCCCCATGCTTCTGCTAAAACTAATGAACCAATTCGAGAAGGAATAGTTGCTTTATTAGAACCATTTATTGATACAGTTATTGTCTGTAATATGACAGCTTTAGTAATTGTAATTACAGGAGTTTATCAAGATTCTCGGGAAGGAATTGATGGAGTAAAAATGACTTCTGATGCTTTTGCTTCAGTTTTTACTTGGTCCCCTTATCTGTTGGCTTTTGCTGTTTTCTTATTTGCTTTTTCAACTATGATTGGTACTGCTTATCAAGGAATAATTTCTTGGAATTATTTGTTTGGCAGTCAGACAGCTATTATTCCTAAAATAATCTATATTTTGGGTGTAATAATTGGTGCTAATGTTAGTGTTGGTGCTGCATTAGATTTTACGGATATGATGCTTTTAGCGATGGCTTTTCCTAATTTAATTGGTTGCTATTTAATGTCAGGTGAAGTTGCGTCCGATCTAAAAAATTATATGCTTCGTTTGCAGTCAGGAACAATGCATTGAAAAAGGCAGAAGGCAGAAGGCAGAAGGCAGAAGGGAAGGAAAGGTTCAAAGGGATAAGGTTTTTGTTATTAGTGATTATCCTAACATGATATAAGTAATGAAATCCATCATTAATTAATACCTATTCTTACCATTTTTACGGATATTTTCCGATTTACATTTTGGTAATAATTCAGGTGAAAGCGAACGCCTAATATTATTTATTCTATTTCACCTTAACAAATTCATAGTCTAATTGATCAATGCCAATTCTTTATATCTTTAGAGTCTAAACTAATATATTTTTATTTGAAAGTGTAATATCATATCTTGATAATTAGTGATAGAAAAACTTTCTCTTTCTTCTTCTTTTTTCCCTCCTGACTCCTGATTTATGACTCCTTCGTCATTTATTTATAACTGTTTAACCAGACATGATATAATTTCTTTTATTCCTCAACTTGATAACCCAATTCTGCTAATTGAATTCGAGACTGTCGCCATTTAGATTGAACTTTTACAAATAATTCCAAATAAACTTTTCCAGCAATTAACTTTTGAATTTGTTGACGTGCTGCACTACCAATAGCTTTTAACATATTCCCGCCTTTACCTATAATAATTCCTTTCTGAGATGAACGTTCAACATGAATAGTAGCAAGAATACGAGTAATATTTGTTTCCTCTTCTACTCTATCAATAGCGATCGCTACTGAGTGCGGTACTTCTTCACGAGTCAAAAGTAAGATTTGCTCTCGGATCAATTCCCCCATAATAAAACGTTCTGGTTGGTCAGTTACTAAGTCAGGAGGATAATAATAAGGTCCAGCTTCAAGATGTTCAATCAACAAATCTTGTAGTCCTTTTACTCCTTCTCCTGTAAGAGCAGAAAATTTCACTATTTGCCAGGGGTGGGGAGCGATCAATTGATGATAACTAGCTTCTATTTCCCGATCATCTTGAGGTTGTAAGTCTAATTTATTCAAACCTAAAATCACAGGAGTATCTGTTTTGTTGAGTAAATCTATAATATATCGATCGCCCCCACCAGCTATTACTGACCCATCCACTACCAGCAACACTACATCCACAGATTGGATTGCTATTTTAGCATTTTGAACTAATACCTTGCCCAATTGGTGATGAGGTTTATGAATACCAGGAGTATCAACAAAAATCATCTGCGCTGCTTCTGTAGTCAAAATACCACGGAGACGATTACGAGTAGTTTGAGCAACTGGGGAAGTAATAGCAATTTTTTGCCCTACCAGTTGATTCATTAAAGTAGATTTGCCAACATTAGGCCGTCCTATTATACCAACAAATCCAGATTTATATCCCGCAGGTGCTACGGGAATTATCATACTTGTGGACAATTCCATTTTTGTATTTTTTTTATTTTATATATTTCAAAAATAACAACTTATTAAGTAAAATTTTTTTGATATTAACTGATAGATACTATACATTTTTCTTGTGGTTATCAGAATATTATTAAAATACAAGGATTAAAGTATATTATTCTGAAGTGACTCATCATCAGTAAAATATTAACTTCAGTGCTTACATTAATTTAATTCATGTAGTAGTGAATAATTATAGCAGTCGAAGGAAAGGTGAAAACATCCAAAGCTAGATTTTTTATTCTGCCTTCTGCGATAACAGATATCTTACTTTATTAAGATATGCTGTTGAATTTTACAGTATTTTGTAGAGTCTGATAATTTTGCCTTGTTTAAGTTGTTCGCCAGTTACTTTTGACTTCTCTTTATTTAAAGAAGTTAATTTATTTAGGCGATGGAAAGCATCAAGGGCAGAAACTTTAGAAACTTTAAAGATTTGCCAAACTAACTTGTTAGTTGATATCTAATTAAATCGATCTAGAACTAGGAAAAAAAATGAAAAAATTTTCTACATTATTAGGAAGTGTTTGTGCTTTAGTCGTTGCAAATTTACCTCTACCAGCTTTGGCAATACCATCTGATTTCGATTACAAATCTGGTAAGGAAGAATATTATCCATTACCAGATTTGTCTATTCCTTACAGAACTTTACCCAGAAAATTTGATTTTCCAATTATTACTGAAGTTGATGTTGATGACAGCATCAGTACAGATTCTCCAATAACTGATGCTTTTGTTAACAACTTACCTCCTATACCCACTGGAATTACTCTAGATGAGCTTTTGCGTTACAGAGCGGAGTACACTGCTTCTATAGAAGCTTGGGGAGAAGAGGTTACAGAATGTTTGAATAAAAAACCACGATTATTGAGAGTTAGCACAGGCAACCCAGTTATTATTAATGGAGAAGAAGGCACAATAGTTCTAAATGCTAACAATCGTGCTGTTTGTAGGTAACGCAAGGTAACGTAAAAAAGAAAGCCTGCTTCTAAATTCAACGAATAGAAACAAGCTTTCTTTTTTTAAAGAGAATAATCTTTTTAAAGACAATAACTAAAGAAACAAAGAAGGCTGCATAGTCAGAAGTGAAAAGAGAAATGAGGTCAAGTCCTCGGTCTGTTAGTGTGTCTAGGCTGCATACATTACTGCATTTCCACCGAACACCTATTAACGGGTAGTCTTCCCGTGACCTTACCTACTTAAAGTAGTGAGAGCACTCATCTT
>NZ_JAAHGU010000233.1:0-6192 GCF_010692685.1 Okeania sp. SIO2F5
GTCGATACAAGGACTTGGAGTTGGATTTAGACTTACTCTTACTCATATCTGCTGAGTGTAGTTTCGTGTACCATCTTGACTTCTTTATTTTTACCCTAAACATCATCTTTTGTGCAACAAAGCCCTTCTGACTTCAAACTTCTGATCTCAAATCCGCTTAATTCGGTATAAAAAATGTTTTATCTTCACATAATGTCAAATCTTTCTACCTCTTCCCATCCCCCCACACTCCCTACCCTTCCAACACTACCCACACTCTTTGCTAGAGATAAATATCTCATATCATGTCCGGTAGCATCGGTATTGTATAGAGAAAGTAAGGAAGAAGGAAGAAGCTTTAAGAGAAGGAAAAACCTTATATCGCGCTAGATATTTCCCCAACTTTATACACAAACGATACCAACGGACATGATATCAAAGCATATTGAGGAGCGCATTTAGATACTTCATAATACCAATAGTTATTAGGTTTAACCATTGCTACCAAAAGTTTATGCAGGTCAATTGCAGTAGGAAATTTAAGTTGACTATAAAAAAAATATATAAGCGTAAAGTGGCTCTAAATTTCAGAACCTCTCGCTTCTTCAACTTGAACGGTGTCAGGTGTTAAATGTCGCCATCTAAACCTTTGAGAAAATTGATGTGATTTCACTTCCACAATATCCGCTGCAATTTCTCCTAATAAAGGTGCCATTTTAAATCCATGCCCACTGCCACCACTACTCACAGAAAGACCTTTAATTTCTGGATGGTTATCTATCCAGAAGTGTCCGTCAAGGGTATCAGTATATAAACATCTACGAGTATACACCAAAGGAGCATCTACCAATTCGGGGAAAGTCATTTTCAGAAAAGACCGCATCTTCTCTACCTCATCATCCTTTATTCGGCGATCGCTATTTTCGGGATGAAGAGGTACACCACTAGAATGTTTAGCTATCTTGACAACACCATATTTAGGCAAAAAAGGAAAACCATACCAACCAGAATTAGAAATATCGGCTGCAAAAACGCTCAAATATGGCGACGAAAAGTATTTAGGATTTTGAGGTTTTAACCAAAAAACAGGATGGCCAGTCGTTTTCATGTAAGGTTGTAGTTCTGGCAAAAGATAGGGAGTATTCGCACCTGCTGCTACTAGCGCATGACCACATTGAAAAGTATTTCCCTCTCTAGTTTTGACTCCTTGTAGCTTCCCGTTTTCTACAATCAAACTTTCTGCGGTTTGCCCTTGGTAAATTTCAACACCTAAAGAACAAGCATACTCAGTTAGTTTTTCTACTACCAGTGAAGATTCTACATAACCTCCTTTGGGATTAAAATTAGCATCTATGTAGACCGAGGTATTCACAACTGGAAAACGTTCTTTAATACTTTTAGCATTCATCCTATCTGGAGAATAACCACTTTCAATGAGATTTTGGTAACTAAATTTTTCAAAGCTGTGGCGATCGCTTTCTATTTTATCTTTACACAGCATTAAAAAACCTACTTCGTGATATAATTCTTCCGCAAAAAAATCATTCCATTCTTTCCAGCGGTCAATACATATTTCTGCCATGCGGAAATATTCTTTATCAGTACCATATTCCATACGAACAACTTTAGTAATATCAGTAGAAGCTGCTAGATGATGGGGAATGGTATCTGGGTTAATAACTGCCACTTTATATTTTCTTTTGGCTAATTCTACAACAGCAGTAATACCAAAGATGCCGCTACCTACAATTAGAAAATCATATTTTGTATTGGGATTTTTCATTAGACATCTCCAGAAAAGAGGGAACAGGGAACAGGGAACAGGGAACAGGGAACCCACCCCTCGCCCCTCCCAGGAGGGGAGTAATTGATTATTTATGGATAAGAATTGATTTTATTTTGGATTTTTGGAATTTTTGTAGACTTTTTCCTGCGTCATACTTACCTGGAGTTTTGTGAGACTTAAAATATAATTGTCTGCCATAATATATTCCCATGTTAGTGAGCTTGTGAGACTGTTCACATAAGAATTTTAAGATAGCAATTAATTCGGGATTTTTACTTACTAAAACTTGCGGACAAGAGTAAATTGGAAACCGGCGGTGCGAAAACTTATTATTGATCATAGTAACAAAGGACAACTAAAGTTGTCTAGTCCAAACAACTCCCTTGTTTTCATGTCCCGGTTCAAACACGGGGAGCTTCAACGTTACTTTGAGGTAAAATAAAATATTCGGATTAAAATCCGACTCCTCACCTTTGATCCATCGCTTAAAAGACTATGGCTTTCATGCTCCCGTGTTATTTAGGTGATTTTGTATCCGCTCAGTAAATTGGGGGTAAATAACAGCTTGACAAGAACTATGATTATTTAGAGAAAATCATAGATTTATGTAGATAATCGTAGGTTTCTAAGAATGGATACCAAAAGACGTAGTGCCATAGACAATTGTTTTAAAATGTTTTAATTATTCTCGACTTCCAAAATATTAGTTTGTGTACTATATTAACTTGGACTGGTTAAATAAAAATTATCCAAACAGCTTAAAATCAAGCCAAAAAAATCTATGGTGAATCTCTCTTTAGAAACAATCAGGGCAAAATTTAGGAGAATATTAATATATGGTATTGGAGTTAAACTTCTTGGATATTATGAAAAGTTAATTCCTAAATATTCCTTGATTGGCGATACAGCATTTTTTGACTCTAAACAATTTGACTGGACCACTGAGGTAGAAGCAAATTGGGTATTGATTCGCAAAGAATTAGATGAACTCCTAAAATACAGAGATAATTTACCAAATTTCCAAGACATTTCTCCAGACCAAGCTGATTATACTAGCCCTGATGATTTGTGGAAAACATATTTTATGTATGGGTATGGTATTAAATCAGAAAAAAATTGTCAAAGATGCCCAGAAACAACTCGTTTAATCGAAAAAATTCCGGGGATGAAAACAGCATTCTTTTCAATTTTATTACCTGGTAAACATATCCCCGAACATCGAGGTCCCTACAAAGGAGTTGTTCGTTATTTATTAGCATTAAAAGTACCTGAACCAAAAGAAAAATGTCGTATTCGGGTGGGTGATGAAACTCGTCATTGGGAAGAAGGAAAAAGTATGATGTTTGATGATTCTTTTCCCCATGAAGCTTGGAATGAAACTGATGGTGTTCGTGTAGTTTTATTTTTAGACATAATGAGACCAATGCGTTTTCCACTTTCAATTTTTAATGAATTATTTATGAAGTTAATCGCAATTTCTCCCTATATTCAAGATGCTAATGTTAATCAAAAAAATTGGGCAGACCGTTTAGAAAAATTGTTTGCACAAGAACGTGAAAAAGAGAAAGTTTAAAGTTGAAGAAGGCAGAAGGCAGAAGGCAGAAGGCAGAAGGCAGAAGGCAGAAGCAGGAAAAATATTGCGTTATCTGAGTTTTAGAGCTTCTCGATCTGTCCTAACCTTTCCTTCGACTGCTATAAATAAACCAGTCAAACTTAGCAAGACAAATTTGCCTAACTATTCTGTTACGACGGTAAGAATTTTTATTGTCTCCCAAATCAATAATAGCCATAATAGCTATAATTTTACTTTATTATTGATTGATGCTCTAAGCTAAATTATAAACTTGATAGTATTGTTTTAAATTCAGAAGTTAATTAAGGCGATCGCTATTTTTTTGCTAGAGGTAAACTTTAAGTTTTCAGCTCTTTTATATTGATAATATTTACTCAGCTTTTTGTTCTAGACAGGACTTACGCAGATACTCTACAAATGAGGAGTAGGGGAGTGGGGGAGTGGGGGAGTAGGGGAGATAGAGAAATATTTGGTAATGGTTGAAGATGGAACATTTTTTTATACCGAATTAAACGGATTTGATATTAAAAGTAAATTTGCGTAAGTCTTGCTAGATATAAAATGTTTTGTATCTCAAATAACAAACAATTTATTATAAATTATTCATATATTTTAAGTAACTTATACTTACAGAACTTTTGAGGATAGTGAGGTATACTTTTAAAGCTAATCTTTTTTTCCCTACTCCCTACTCCTTACAGTCGTAAAATTTTGTACTTTATCAACTCGAAAACTGCTGTAAGTTTATTTAATAAAAAACAAAACTAAAACGATATATTTGGAGAGAGTAGTGGGTTACGATTTTGATGCAATAATTATTGGCAGTGGTGCAGGAGGAGGAACGATTGCCCATACTCTAGCAAAAGCTGGTAAACGAGTTCTCCTAGTGGAACGTGGCCCTAGATTTAGTGATGTTGAAGCCTTTCAAGATGAGCAACGAATGCTGATTGATAAAGAAGCTTTTGATGATCGCCAAATTCAAGTAAATGGACGTAGCGCCCAACTTCACATCGCAGGAATATTAGGTGGTGGTACATCCCTATATGGTGGGGTACTCATGCGCCCAAGTCCATACGATTTCCATCCAGGTAAATTTTATGACCAATGGTTACCCCGTCATCTATGGGATTGGCCGATCGCCTATGATGATATGGCTCCTTACTTCGACCAGGCAGAAATTTTATTCGGTGTCGCCGGGGATAAACCACACAAAATGCTGAATATTGGTACGCCAAGTCATGGTTATCCGGCCACAGTTCCACCTCTCGAACCAATTAACCAACAATTAGAAAAAGGTATTAAAGCTGCGGGACTAACTCCATTTCATCTTGCCTTCGGTATAAACTTCGATACTTGTCTACGTTGTTCTAAATGTCCTGGTTTCTACTGTCCCAATGAATCTCGTGCTTCTACAGTGATGCGTGCTATTGATCAGGCAATTCTTGATTATAATCTCAAAGTTCAAACCCTAACAGAGGCAGAAAATTTAGTTACTAATACCAGTAAAAAAGTTACTGCTATTCGCCTTCGTTGTCGCAAAACTGGCACAGTTGAGGAACTTACAGCTAAAACTTATATTCTGTCTGCTGGAGCATTGGGTAGTCCAGTTATTCTGATGAAGTCTGGTTTAACAGGGCGTAGCGGACAACTAGGACGGAATTATATGTATCATTGTGGTGCTTTAGTGGCAGGATTATTCAAACAATCTACTGGTGGGGCGGATAAATTTATTAAACAGTTAGGGTTTACAGACCTCTATCTTGGTTCCAAAGAATTTCCACATAAATTAGGGTTAGCTCAAACTGTACCTATTCCCGGACTTCTTTCTCTACAAGAAAATTTTCCTGTGCCAATTCCTCAACCCATTGCCGAATTTCTGTTGAAGCGGATGTTGGTAATAACTGGTATTGTAGAAGATTTACCCCAACAGGAAAATCGGATAGAAGTTGGTCAGGATGGGAAAATTCGTCTGTTCCACAAATTTCATTCCTATGATGTTTTTCGTTCTCGGTATTACATGACTAAGTTAAAACGCGTCTTTCGGTCAGCAGGAGCAATATTATGCTTTGGGGCGATGGGTCATAAGGATGATATTCATACGTCCCATCAGGTAGGTACAACTCGGTTTGGTAAAGATCCAAATACATCTGTGCTTGACCAAGACTGTCGTTTACATGACCATGAAAATGTTTTTGTTGTGGATGGTGGTTTTATGCCAAATGCTTTGGGTGTTAGTCCAGCTCTGACTATTGCAGCTAATGCTCTGAGAGTAGGGGATATTATGTTGCAAAAAGCGATAATTTGAATTTGTGGCTTCATGGCGATCGCATTTCTCTAACTAGGGTTTGTTGAAAAAGTCTTATGGGTGAGGGTAGGAGACAGGGCAAACGCATCTAAATTCTGGAACCTTCTACGGTTAAGCTTTAGAGAAGTGATAAGTATAAACACTCAGACCCCTAACATCCTTGCCCTGTTAGAACTTCAAAATAAGATGCGTTTGCCCTGGTTAAATTGAAATTGAAATCCCAGGAAATTTGAAGAAAATTTAGGGTTGTTTTTTCAATATTCATGCAATCGTTTCAGCTTCATCTGGATTTAAGGAATTTGTAAATCTTCAAATTTTCTCATCCAGATGATAGGAATAGCTGCTTTTCCCGGAAATTGGTTAGGTAATTTTGTATTAGAAAAAGTCAGTCGCCAACTCTTCCGTTGGCTAGTTATTACTTTCAGGACTTACGCAAATACACTATATGTAGCGTATGCCAAATAGAGCGATTGCTGACGCAAAGCTCCGCTAACGCTATAATTTTTGAAGCGATCACCTAAACAACTAAAATATGATAACTTATACAAA
>NZ_JAAHGU010000234.1:0-6159 GCF_010692685.1 Okeania sp. SIO2F5
TTGCCTTTCGGAGCTGTTGCCTGCGCACAGCGCTATACATGGCAAAACCTTGTGCTATTCCAAGTCTGTTGAAATGTTAAAGCACTCAATTCGACGACTGATTCATTACCTTAAGTTTAAAGAGGTCCCTGTTCCCACCCTGTCCCTATAATTCATCTTTTAATCTGACAACGCCTAATTGTAAGTAGAACAAATAGATTTCAGGAGCTGCTAGAGATTACTTTCTTCTGTTTTTCTATGATTATATGAAATCCGGTTATATCATTTTTGGATAATTAGTGAAAAAAACTTTCTCCTTTTCCTCCTCTTTATTCTTTCTTCTTCTTTCTTCTTCTTTCTTCTCTCCTTACCCCTGTACGTCGCCAATCCGATGTCTCCCCTACCTGAATCCTGACTCCTCACAACAGTTATTTATAAGTATTCAAGCGATAGCGTAGTTCTCCCTCCGGGGGAACATGATATAATATCAGACTATTTTCCTTCTATAAAATAGTAGTCAAAAGTAAAATGAATGATAATAATACCCAGATATTGCCAGAAATGAATTCTCTTTGGCAGGAAACATTAAATTGGCAACCAACAGCAGAACAACAGCAGCAATTTCAGCAACTTTATCAGTTGATTCTTATTGGTAATGAAAAGTTAAATTTAACTAGAATTACTAGCCCAGAAGATTTTTGGGAAAAACATTTTTGGGATTCCCTCAGAGGGATTAAATTTATCTTAGAAAATCAGATAAACTCTCAAGAAGAAAAAAAGGTTATTGATATTGGAACTGGTGCAGGTTTTCCAGGATTACCAGTTGCTATTAGTTTACCTCAATATACTGTTACATTACTAGATTCGATAAGGAAAAAAGTTGATTTTATTGAAACTATTCTAGTAGATTTAGCTATTAAAAATTGTTTAACTTTAACTAACAGGATTGAACAAATTGGTCGAATGTTTAAACACAGAGAAATTTACGATATTGCTCTTTTAAGAGCTGTTGCACCTACAATAGTTTGTGCTGAATATGCTTTGCCAATGTTAAAAATAAATGGTATAGCAATTTTATATCGGGGAAATTTTACAACTGATGAACAGGCTAATTTGCTAGAAGTTGTGAAAATTTTGGGAGGAAAAATCCATACTATTGAAGAATTTAAGACTCCCTTAACTAACAGTATTCGTCATTGTATATATTTGCAGAAAGTAAATAAAACTTCGAGCAATTATCCTCGTCCAATTGGCGTACCTAGTCAAAAACCTTTGAATCATCTAAATAAACCTTAAAAACAAGCTTTAATACTTTCATTTTTTGCAGAAGGAGATACATTTTCCGATTAAGTATGAAATAGTGGAGGCTATTAATGATATTGGTGATATGATGGGGATGGAAACAGTTGGGGAGTTTGTGTAAAATGAGGCTATTTTAGCAAAGTTGCAAGAAATAGGTGTTGATTATGCTCAGGGTTATGGAGTTAGGTTGGCGTTCGCGGAGCGTGGCGTCAGGCGTATCACCTACTTCAATTGGATTTGGGTTCATAGTCGCAAAGAAAATACTGCTGCACAAAGAGCTGAGTTGGCGATCGCTCCTTGGAGTTGGAACGACCTAATTACTTATGCCACACTTTACTGATGCACTACCAAAAATATCTCCCGCTAGAAAATTTTCTAACGATATCTAACGAGAGATTAAGGAATGAGAATTTTATTATCTACACAAGTTGAATTATCCAAATTCCCTATTATATGAGTTATTCAAAAAAAAATCTGGACTTTATTGAATCCTCATTCCTAAGCAAATTTATCAGTAAAAATAGACTTTGTTAGATTCTAGTGGTGATGGCTATTTGGACAAGTTTGTAAGTCTTGACCCATCAACTCCTCACTTTTTTCCCTCTGGGTTTCATCTACAGGTTGTAAACCAACCCAGTTATTCACAACTTCTACATCAAATCCCACTTCTCTACGATCGCCCACTTGCATTAGAGGACGACGGATAAGTAATGGGTAATTCAGCATCATTGTTAGAGCAGTTTCAGCATCAGTTTGTTCGGGAATTACTGCTCCAGACTTAACTTTTGGAGCAGCTTTGTTAAACCACTCTACTACCGGGCGATCGCCAAAAAATAAACGCAAATTATCTTTTGTCCAAGTTTCTTTCAACAGGTTGTGAGTTTCTAATTGATGACCCGCTGTTTCTAGCAAAGTCTTTTGCTTGGTGTTATTTTTACAGCCTGGTTTTTCATAAAAAATCACCTTTGCCATTGTATTATCTCCTCAGCAGTTTTTTGGTGATTTTCTAATCTTAATGCCTACTTAAATAGCAAATTGTTACCAATTATCAAGAAATTTGATTGTCAAGTATGGTATAATTTACTATCTAACTTTTATTTCATATCAAATACTTATCAAAAAGTCAACTTTTCTACATAAATACTGAAATTATTAATCTATTAATTTTGATATTCCAGTTATCTTCTTCCTTCTGAATCAATTCACTTAAGTTATTAGTTCATTAATTTTGATGTTCCAGTTATTTTCTTCCTTCTTCCTTCTTCCTTCTTCCTTCTTAATCACCATATTTTTCATCAGTTTTCCTCTAACAACTTTGGCAGAAACTGTAGAAAAAACTGTATTAGAAAAAATTCAACAAACTAGGGTACTAAAAGCAGGATTTAGAAGTGATGCAGCTCCTTTTAGCTATATCAGCAGTGAAACCAATCAATTAGAAGGTTATTCTGTTGAATTGGTTAAATTAATTCATCAACGTCTAGAACAAGAACTTGGTAAATCAATCAAGTTAGAATTGCAAGAAGTATCTCTAGAAAACCGTTTTGAACTAATCCAAGATAGAAAATTAGAAATTGTCTGTGCTGCTACAACTATTAATAATGCGAGAGAAAAAATAGTAGATTTTTCTATTCCTTTTTTTACTACAGGCATTCAATTGTTAGTAAGAAAAACAGATGTAGAAAGATTTGACCCCATGAAAGGTACTACTGGAAAAGTATCCATAGGATTTTTAGCAGGATCAACTACTGATGAGGAATTTCGCCCTACTTATCCGAATGCAAATTGGCAGTCAGTTTCCAACAGAGCTGAAGGTATTAGTCAATTAGATAATGGTAAAATTGATGCTGTTGCTAGTGATGGAATTTTATTACTAGGAGAAATTAGGCAACAAAAAAAAAATATTAATGAGTTTGAACTAATACCTAAAATTCCCTTTACTTTTGAAAATTATGGTTGTATTTTGCCATTACAAAATCCAGGTTGGGATAAATTTGTTGATAGTACTATTGCTAGTGATGAAAATACCAAACTTTTGCATCAGTGGTTTGACTCTGAAAAAGGTAAATTTCCTTATGAAAGCTTCAGATAATCTATGAAATTAAATTCTGAAATTGAATCAGATTTTAGATTTAATTTTTAGGGGATTAAAACAGAAATAATTGCAGATCGCGTGACTGAATGTAGGATTTTTAACCCAATTAAGCTTAAGCATTCAGCTATTAGCCATCAGCTATCAGCTATCAGCAATAATACCTTGTGCTTAAGGACGAGGTTTAAATGAATATAGACTTTGGAGCTGACTTTTAGCCAGATTTTTCTAGCTTAATTAAATATTGCTTTTATAACTCACTAAAAGCAATAGCTGATAGCTGATGGCTGAATGCTTACAATTGAACGGCAACTGTTTTCTACACTTAAAATCTACCAGTGAAAAAAACATAGCTTTTATAAAACAAAAGGAAAGAAAAACAAGAAATAGAGAAAATTATAAATTTATATCATGTCCGCTGGTATTGTTTATGTAGAACCAAGGGTGAATATCTACAGGAAATTTTTCAATAATTGATAATTACCTCTTCCTTTTAGGGAGAGGATTTTTACCTTAATTATTCGGTAAGCATTCAGCTATTAGCAGTCAGCTATCAGCAATTAATAATGAATAATTATTTCTCAGGTTGGGTCTGGAGACTTGATATTACAGCGGTTTTCATTTGGGTAAACCACAGTAGGGACGTTCCATAGAACGTCCCTACAAGATTTGAAATGTGAAGATGTGGTTCATTAATTTGAAAAGCGCTGTAAAACTCAGATAATGTCAGACTTTTCCTTCTTCCCTCTTCCCTCTTCCTTCTTACTTCTTCCATAACATCCTGTTTATCTATTCTGGTGGGAGTATATTTCAAAGAAAAGTTTTGATGAATATATTATGAAAATAGACGAATTATTAAGGCAGTACGCAAGAGGAGAAAGAAATTTCAGTGGTGTTTATCTACATGAAGTACATTTGCTAGAAGCTGAATTAGAAGGGGCTAATTTTTTTGAAGCAGACTTAATCGGTGCTAACCTTAGTCGGGCTAATCTCAGTCGAGTAAATCTGGCCAAAGCTAATCTTAGTCGAGCTAATCTAATTGGAGCGGATCTAAGTGGGGCAAATTTATCTGGAGCTATTCTGGCAGGGGCTAAACTCAACAAAGCTGACTTAACAGGAGCAAAACTTACCAGAGCAGACTTAAGTCGTTCTAATTTTAGTCAAGTTAATATGATTAATGCTGACCTCTCAAGAGCTATACTCTGTGAAACAGACTTGCACGGGGCCAACTTATATGGCGTGAATTTCCGACGCGCTATTCTTAATGAAGCAGACTTAATTGGAGCTAACCTTACCAGAGCAGATATGGCAGGAGCAGATTTAATTGGAGCTAGTTTAATGAGAGCTGATTTGACAGAAGCTATTTTGAGTGCTGCAGACTTAAATGAAGCAAGTCTTTTGGGTGCTAATATTTCCAATTTGAGTATAGATGGAGTAGCTCTCCAGGGAGTCATAATGCCAGATGGCGCAAGTTATGAAGAGTTTCAAAGAAGTATGCAAGATTAGTACCTAAAGCCTGACACCAATGCTAAGTTGCATGGCTCAGGCTTTCTTACATTTTTAGCATTATATTATAACACGCGAACGAGTTGACGTTTGACTGATGCTGATGATGAAGCGAATAAAGATAAATGTTTTTCCTACTGTTCCCTGTTATATGTATGTATGATATGAAATACCAAATCAAAAGATTGAATTCCAATCATTAGTAACTATTTCTATATCTGAATATAATTTTTAGATTTCACGATCGAGATTAATTGTCTCCTTTATTTTTCCCTTTCTTCTTTTCCCTTATATTTTGCCATAATTTTCAGGTCTCTACGGCTTTTCAAAATATTCAATCCAAACTAAAAAAATTGACAATATTTCCGAAAATTTAATTCTAAATATTGAAATTGCCAATATTTTCGATATTCCAATGGGGAGAGCTTTTGAAAGTTCATTGCGCTTATCCAAATCTAACTTTTCCCACTCCACTAAACCACTAGCTAAGTATTGGAGGGTTTTGGTAATGTCTATTTCTTTGATGTTTGAAGTTATGCCTGAATAATTAGTCATTATATTTTATAGGAAATATCTTGCTTGTTAAGCGATCGCTACAAAAATTGCCATATCTCACAAATTTAGGTTTATCCTTAAGTTTTAGTTATGAATTTTAGTCTTTTAGTTTGAAAATTTTTAATTTTGTCAGGGGTTGATGACAAAAAATCAGAAAATTTCTCTGATTAACTTAACGAGGTTTCAATATTTTTAGCACTTAAGCTAGGTTTTGTGATATTCTAAATAATATTATAATCCAAAGGACATTTATTACTTTTTTAAAAAATTAAGCTCCAAATACCTACAATCTCGTTGTTTTGAGAGGCAAAGACTCTTCAGTTCTTTTACCATGAATGACTAATATTCCTCGCCTAATTTTTCGGCAGATTGATAGATTGACTATTTTGTGGTATGGAGAAGGAAAAAGTAAGAGAAATATGGTCTACTATTTCTCCTAATATAGTCTCCGGATAATTAGTTATCCTATAATGAGCGGAGGACCGAGTCAGGAGAAAGGAAAGATGAGAGTGGGAATTATCTGGGGATATTCCAGGATTTTATGTCTGCATTGAATGGAAGTAGAAAGTGTGATAACTGTATAACCGGATTTCATATCATATATAGAACCCCTAACCGTATCTTCATATAAATATCAAGTTTTTTTGACTAGGAGACAGCTATACTGGAGACAGGAGACAGAAGGTAAGAGAGAAAAGGTTAAGAGGGAAGATTTGGGGAGAGATAAT
>NZ_JAAHGU010000235.1:0-6158 GCF_010692685.1 Okeania sp. SIO2F5
GCGCGACGATCGCTTCATGTTCACTGCGGCTGGACTCTGGAATTTCTACTTAATGGCAGGATAATTTAATCAGTGAAAACCAGAATTTTCCCATTTCACTTTAAGGTTTTATTTCGCGACAAGTCTAATATCAATAATTAACCTTCCACCTTCCAGTTTCTTCCTTCCAGCTTCTTCCTTCTTCTTGCTTCCTTCTTCCTTCTGTGATAGTTCCTTCTAGTAATAACAAACGGAATGGGTCTAAACAAACCTGCCAAGGAAAAGAACGATTTTTAATTTGATTCCATTTTTCCTTAAATACTTCTGCGTGTAAATCGTAGTCAAAAGCATTTCTTGCAGGTCGATATAATTTCAAATATAAAGTCATCCGATGTTGAGTTTCGCTGGTTGCTGCTAACCAACAGGGGAAAGTATTAGGTTGGTTTGCTTCCTCCGTAAAAGTAATCTGGTGAGCGCGAATACCAACGTGAGAAAAATGTTCTGGAATGGGTTCTAGAATATCAAGACTGCATCCCCACTCAACAGCTTCTACTTTACGATCATCAATAATTACTGCTTGAGAAAAGTTCTTACAACCAGTTAACTGAGCAACTCTTACACTGGTAGAATATTCAAAAATGTCATGTTTGACACCGTGAGTCAGAATAATTCCGTCATCGACAACCAAGAGATTTTGGCAAATTCGGTAAGCTTCCTCTAAGTTGTGAGTCACTAATAAAGTCACCCCTTGATAATTTTCTAGGGTAGCAATAACCAATGTTTCAATCTGATGGCGCAGGTGGGTATCTAATGCGGAAAAAGCTTCATCTAACAATAAAGCATCGGGTTGACTTGCTAATGCTCGTGCTAAAGCTACCCTTTGTTGCTGACCTCCGGAAAGTTCTGCTGGATATCGTTTGCCATATCCTGGTAACTGCACTGCCAATAGATAAGCTTCCACTTGTTGTTTAATCTCTGTGGACGAAAGACCTTTGGGCAAACCAAAAGCAATATTTTGCGCGACAGTCATATGGGGGAAGAGAGCATAATTTTGAAATAGATAACCAACGTGGCGATCGCGACTAGGCAGATTTATTTTCTGTTGCGAATCAAATAATACTCGCCCATTTAAAACAATTCGACCTTTTGTAGGAGTTTCTAAACCAGCAACGCAACGTAAAATCATGCTTTTACCAGCACCAGACCCTCCCAATAACCCCAATGGTTTGTTATTAGCATTGAAACAAACATCCAAGAGAAACCCAGGCAATTTTTTCTGGATATCTACTAATAGATTTTGTGAGTTTGTGTGGGAGTTTAGTCTCAAAGGTTGTGTTTTGACTACAGGTACAGAACGCACATCTACAATTTGCTTTTCTGTTTTTTTTGCTCTACGTTTTTTGATTTTAGATTCTGACCAATAGTTGACACCAGTTATTACTCCTAAAGATATGGCTAAAATTACTAATACCCAGGCAAACGCTTCATTCATGTTCCCACTTTCGGAGGCGAAGAAAATAGCTATCGGAATAGTTTCTGTTTTGCCAGGAATGCTACCTGCCAACATTAAAGTAGCGCCAAATTCACCGAGCGATCGGGCAAAAGCTAATAATGTCCCCGCAATAATTCCTGGTTTTGCCAAGGGTAACAAAATGCGCCAAAATACAGTCCATTCAGAAGCACCTAAAGTTCTAGCACAAGCAAGGAGACTGGTATCAATTTGAGTAAAAGCTGCCAGTGATGTTTTGTACATCAGGGGGAATGACACCACAGTGGCCGCAATGACGGTTGCAGGCCAAGTGAAAATCAATGTTATCCCCATTGATGAGAGTAGCTGACCAAGGGGGCCGTTTCTACCAAATAATAATAGTAATAGAAAACCTGTTACGGTTGGAGGCAATACTAGAGGAGATGTTAAGATGGCGTCAATTATACCTTTGCCTTTACCACGATATCCGAGCATCCAACGTGCTGCTGTGATGCCGAGAAAAAAGGTGATTGTTGTAGTGACTGCTGCAGTTTTTAGGGAAATCCAAGCAGGAGATAGGTCTAAGTTCATTATTGATGTTAATAAAATAATTGTTGGGAACTACCGCTACGCGGAAGTCAAAATTCAAAAGTCAAAATTCAAAAGCGAGTGCGTAATTCTGAGGACACCTCAGAATGTAATAGACATCTCCAAAAATAGTAATTTTATCAGGGTCATTTCAGTTATCAGTTATCAGTACCTCGTACCTATTGCCAGAGGTTTGAAATACTGAAGTTGATCTTTTTTTATCCCCTTGAAAGAGGAGGCTTTTATGGCAGAACAATCTTGGGACTATCTTGATGACTACTTCTTCTATAATTCCCATTCCTCCTGAATTGCAGGATTCTGTTTGCGCAGCATTCCGTAGGAAATTCTGGCTCCTGCCTTACCAAAAAGCTTTATGAGCGCAAACCCTAATTAGGGTTTGCTGAAAAAGTATGAGTGGTAGGGGTAGGAAACAGGAGACAGCTATACTGGAGACAGGAGAAATTGGAATTTATAGGAGGTAGGAGCGGGCGTTTTGTAAGAATGATTTTTCTGCCCAACTATGCGCCTAAAATACGCTCCATGCATGAGCATAAAGAGGTGAAAAATTTGCACTGCAATTCGACTCCAAAAATTCTTTAGTCTTTATATGTCAATGCTTTTAGATTTAATCAGCAAGCCCTAATTACTTTATATTTTCTATCTTTTTTCCTGGCATAAACTGTTTTTTTGACTACAAGATAGAGAAATATTTGATTTTTTTAGGGAAAAAAATAGGAACTTTGGCAGGAAAGTTCCTAGATAAAAATTTATTTATTACCAACACTCAAAATTATGATATAATTAGCGAAATTTGTTAGGCTGTTCTGATCAAAACTTGAGACTAAGACAAGGGAGCGAACTTATACGATCGCCCCCATACTTGAGATGGACTTCCATTACCCGATAGTCCTGCATAGTAATGGTAGGATACATATTTTTTAATTTCTCCCACACTCCTCATCTCCCCATCTCCCCAAATTCCCCTCCACCGGAGGGGTTAGGGGTGGGTCCCCATCTCCCCATCCCCCCATCCCCCCAAACTCCCGTGCTTCCTTTACCATTACTATGCACCACCACCCATTACCCATATTTTCTAGAATTAGACAGAATCAGGATCTATCCCTAATTCTTTTAGTTTAGCTGCCAGACGTTCAGCACGTTGCTGTTCTTGTTCAGCACGTTGACGTTCTTGTTCAGCTACTTCTCCTGGCAATAATACCAAGTTTCCTTCGGAGTCATAAAATCGTAACCACACTGCCGACTCTCGCAGAATAGTTCCTTCCCAAGTACCTAACCATAGCTCTAACCTCTCGCACCACAACCATCCCCGATCATTCCGCTGTAACTCCTGATACTGATTATTTTCTAGATGCCATCCCTGTAATGAGTCTTTGTCAAATGGATTAAAGATAAAATAATTTGGGGTGCGGAATGTTTATTCGTAAATATCCTTTTTACTGCCAATATCTTCACTAGCAGTTGAAGGAGAAGTAAGTTCAACTATTGCATCTGGATAACGACCTGCTTCTTCCCAAACTACCCATCCTTGACGATCTGTATTGTCTTCAACATTCAAGACTACAAAGAAATCAGGACCTTTGAAATCGCGATTTCTCGCTTGAGTGCTACTGTAATAAATAAGGCGAGGAGTTGTCTTTTTCTTTTTAGGAGTATACCGTTTTGCGGAAGTTAAAAGTCAAAAGTCAAAAGTCAAAAGTAAGATTTTATAGGCTCAAAACTTTGAGACTACAGTTTTGACGCTACAGTAATTTCAGGAAATTATTTCACATAATTGTAACATTCTTTCTATCCAGATTGGTATAACGTTGTGGCCAATTCCAGAAAAGCGGGATGCCATTCCGTCAAACCATCATCAGTCAATTGTGCATAACTACCATAATTGCTAAAAGCATAGGTAAACCCTGCAGCTTTGGGGTTGGCATGGATATAGCGTAGAGTCTTGAGAATTCGGTCGCGATCGCTGTTAGAAATGGCCTCACTGAAATACCGTTGCTCCCAAAAATGTCCAGTACGATGCAAAAATTGGTTCAATACCATAGCGCTATACCAGTTTAGCCAGTGCATCAACTTAGGTAACTCCTCTGGATTTTCTGACCCTAATAAGTAATGAACATGGTTCCGCATAATACAGAGGCCATAAAGCTTAAACTCAAATTTCTTCTTCGCCTTGGCAATGACCTCTAATAAAAGTTCTCGGGTGGCACGTTTAGCCAAATTAAATTCTTTATTATTGCAGCGGACCGTAATGTGGAAGGTGCAATTAGAGGGTAGATTTCTAGGTAGACGAGGCATATCATATCAAATCCAGTTAAACAGCCATAGAATGGTTAAGTTAGGAGGAGTCAGGAGTCAGTCGGACCGAGTCAGGAGGAGAAAGAATTACAAAGATAAACGTAGTTATGGCGATTGAAGATTTTTTTTATGTCCAATTAAACGGATTTGATATCAACCAATATGACAAATATATCCGTTCAATAAGCATAAATACTTGCTTGATTGATTACTCAATCACGGCAGCTATGATTTTCTCCTAATATCATGTCCGGTAGCATCGTTATTTATAAAATTCAGGTAAAAATGGCAGAAAAGCTTCTGCCTTCTGCCTTCTGCCTTCTGCCTTCCTTCCTTCAAAATGTAACTATTCAACCGGACATGATATAAATTCTGTCTCCTGTCTCCTGTCTCCTGACTCCTGACTCCTTCTTCTAATAATTTTTGTTTAGTGTAATAAAACCATATTTTTCAAACACAGCTTTTGCCTCTGGAGTAAACATAAATTCTGCTAATTGTTTAGCCGCTTCAATATTTTTACTATCTTTAATTACTGCAATGGGATAAACTACTGGTGTATGAGAATTATCAGGTGCATTAGCAACAATTTTTACTGTGTTTGAAGCGTTAGTATCTGTACGATAAACAATGCCAGCATCAACATTTCCTGTGGCAACATAATTGAGGACTTGGCGCACATTTTTAGCAAAAACTATTTTCTTTTCAAGTGCTTCATAAATACCCAAAGAAGTTAGGACTTCTTGGGCATATTTTCCTGCGGGAGAGCTTTCTGGTTCGCCAATGGATATGTTTTTAATAGTGTCTTTTGTTAAGTCTTGAAATGTGTTAACTGCAGCGGTATTTTCTGTAGGAACTATTAACACTATTTGATTTTTCAGGAGGTCGCGACGGCTTTCATTTATTATTAGACCTTTTTCTTGCAAAATATTAATATGGGAAGGAGATGCGGAGATAAATAAATCTACTGGCGCTCCTTGTTCAATTTGTTGTCGTAGAGAACCGGAGGAAGATAAGTTTAAAGTTAAAGAAGTATTGGTATTTTTTTGTTCATAAATAGGTTCTATTTCTTCCATTGCATCTTTGAGGCTAGTTGCTGCTGAAACTGTTAAATTTATTGTTGAAGCGGTAAGCTCAGAAGATGAATTATCCCTAGTTTGGCTACAACTAATTGTTAATAAACAGGAAAGTATCGCCATACAAATTAAGACCAGAATTCGATTTTTTTTCATACCTATTACTCCAACTTTTAATTTTTCCCAAAATTGTTAATATTGTAGAGGTTTTTTGCTAATATTTTCGGAGTAAATAAATTCATATTTGGATTATAGGTATGAAAGTTAGTGCTGGTAATACTCTTAAAGGCACTGTTAAAAAAGCAGTAACTTGGGAGTAGCAGAAGGTAAGGAAGCTTATGCAGTCATTAAAGCATCTGATATTATAGCTATGCCTTACCGTTAAGTCAGAAATTCCGAAGGGTACTCCTTCTGTACTTACCAGCAGACTCGAGTGTACTTTCAATCCTCGAACATAATTTTGAGAGCAGGTTTGTCCAAATCCTTTTTCCCAAGTTTTGCTTCGATGATGAGTGAAGTTAAAATCACTGTTGTCTTGTATCATCAAAACCAGTTGGTAGTGCAGAGCGCAAAGCGTGGGATAAGTAATTAAGTCATTCCAGTTCCAAGGTGCCACACTTGCTACGCCAACGCTAAACCTGCCCTCTGTGCTGCTGTATTGCCCTTACGAGTATTAATCCAAATCCAATTGAAATAGGCGATACGGCGCTCCGCCACGCTCCGCGAACGCTAATCTC
>NZ_JAAHGU010000236.1:0-6029 GCF_010692685.1 Okeania sp. SIO2F5
CATCCTTAAAACTTTAACCTTTAGCGATCGCCTAATTTATGAAAAATACAGCTCATACAGTTACTTTTATGTTACATTATCAATATTTATGTAATATGTAAAGATGCCAGCGCTCATTGCTATAACTCTAATTTAGTGATATTGTTGTTCTTAGCTGTTTTTAATTGGCTTAGGCATTGAGTTGCTTCAGTAGCAATTGAATCAGCCCATGCCCATTGGATGTTAAACCGCTTCATTAGACGCTTTTCTACAACAGAATCTGACAAGTTCTCAGTTTGCATCCAGTTGACAGCAGACCGTTGCCAGGATTCATATAATTCTCCCAGTTCCTCAAAAACAGGATGATATTCAATTTTTGCTTCTATCCCTGTTAAGGAACCGTGAGATTTTGCCATTACTTACATTGAATCACTTTACTTAAGATTAGCAAAGCTTGTCTAAGGTTGTCAATAATATTTGCTATACCTTCTAAAAATCTAGACAATCCTAGACACGCTCTTCATCGGTGAGGTTAAGCGATTTTCCGACTCACCTGTCCATAAGTCTACTGGCATGCGAAGGTTAATGTTCCGCTCAAACACATTGAGTTTAGGACTCCCTCTGGGGTTTTCATCCTTATGAAAAGTCGAGTGCAAAACACTCCATAATCGTTGCTAAAATCCTCTGGTCTTAGCAGACGTATATAATAATAACACAGATTAATGGCGTAAAAACATAAACATTTTGTAGATATAAGTCTTGGATAGTCTATATTTTTCAGCTCTAGCAAGCAACAGAGTTCTTTGAGTACTTTGCCTGGGTGTGGTGGGTTATACATTTTCATTTTTAGAATATGCAAAGCATTCTTGAGGAAAAAGCATCAGCTTAACACACAAAAATTAAAATAAACAGGACTTACGGAATGGCACTAATTATACTGGTTATATCAGCAATAATGACCAAATTATACACTATATGTGGCACTGCGTAAGTCCTCATAAAGATGGTGCATTACATTTCATTAACGCACCTTACTGACACAAGACGACTGCTTACTGGTCAAACTTAAGACTAATTCATGCGTTTGCGACGAATAAACACAAAACTAAGACCCACACAGGCTAAAACGAAACTAGGTTCAGGGACATCTTCAGGTTCAATTTGGAAAATAAAAGTATCCAAACTACTTGAATTGCGATCATCATATTCAAATGTAGCAGCAGCAATTGGGGTTGATGAAGTAATTCCAAGGAAACCACTACCGTTCCGAGTTACTGATTGAATCAAGTTTCCATTAATATCAAAAACACTAAACGTCACATTACCAGGAGTTATAACCTCACCACCCACTGCAAAAGCCTGAGATGGACTAACGAAGCCATTAGGTGTTTGTGGATCAACAAAAAAAGCTCCCAATGCTGGCGAATCAAATCCAAAATTGCCAACAAGCACAGCATCAGTTCCACCTAGTTGAGTACCAGGCTTGTTGTCGTTACCAAAAGGAACACCCAATCCAGCAGCTCCTTCTGCAAAAACTACACCCAGGTTTGCATAGACTTGTTGAAATGGTTCAGGGTTAAACGTTCCAGCTTGAACACCTGAAAACGTTGCACCTGTAGCAAAAGTAAAATCGAGAGTCTCTGTAAATAAGATATCTATTGGAGAACTCACAGATGAGTTAAATTGGCTAAGATTTGTGAAAGACATTGCACCCGCTGGTTTAGCTGCCATAAGGGGAATTGTGATACTTGTCAAGATTGCACATCTTAAAGATAAGCTTGCTTTCATTTGGCCTCCTAGATTTCACTTTCTTGTTCTAGAGTGGATATAATTAGACAACTATCTAACTCAAAAGAGTTCTTGAAAAGAATGTACTCTAAAAGAGTATACTGCTTATCTAGCGTTTTGGCTAAAGTTAAAAATTTAACTTTGTTTGAGCGGCAATATTAACGAATCCACTCATAACAAGCTAATTTTAACTTTTAAATTTTGATTCAGTTCTAATCCAATTCAAACTCGTTTTTCCAAGACTCATCCTTTTCCCAAGGAATTTGCTCTGTCTTCGCCATCAAGAAATTCTCGAGCACCAAATAATCCATCTCTGTCCGCATAAAACACCGATAAGCATCTTCGGGCGTACAAACTATTGGTTCACCCCGCACATTAAAAGATGTATTCACAATTACCCCACATCCCGTCAACTTCTCAAAATGACGAATCAAATCGTAATACCGAACATTCGTCTCTTGATGAATAGTTTGAATTCTTGCCGAATAATCCACATGAGTAATTGCGGGAATTTCCGATCGCGGCACATTCAACTTTTCAATTCCAAACAACTGCTTTTGCTCCTCTGTCATGGGAATTAACAAATTCTCCTGCACGGGAGCTACCAACAACATATAAGGACTAGAATGTTCAATATCAAAATAATCTGAAACTCGTTCCGCCATAACAGAAGGAGCAAAAGGTCGAAAAGACTCCCGATACTTAATCTTCAAATTCATCACCGACTGCATTTTTTGATTCCGGGGGTCGCCAATAATAGACCGTCCTCCCAAAGCACGGGGTCCGAACTCCATCCGACCTTGAAACCATCCCACCACATTGCCATTATCTAAAATTTCTGCTAACCGTGGCATTAATTCTGTATCTGGCAAATATTCATATTTTGCCTGAATAGCATCCAGATATTCCCGAATTTCCTCATCTGCAAATTTCGGTCCGAGATAAGCACCTTGCATCATGTCATTAGGAGCGCGACAAACAGGAGGTTTTGCCACAGAAACAGCAGTATTTCCAGACTCCATAGAAGCAAAGACATTGTTTTCCGTAAGGACGTTGCATGCAACGTCCCTACTAACCTTTTCTATTACTCGCGGTTGATTATGGTATTCGTACCAAATAGCTAAAGCAGCACCCAACGCACCACCAGCATCTCCCGCAGCAGGTTGAATCCAAATATCTTTAAAAATTCCTTCCCGTAAAATCTTACCATTCGCCACACAATTGAGAGCAACTCCCCCTGCCAAACAAAGGTAGTCAGCATTCAATTCTTTTTGCACCGTTCGACTCAGACGTAACACTACTTCCTCAGTCACTCTCTGAATAGAAGCAGCAATATCCATTTCCCGTTGACTAATTTTTGTTTCAGCTTTGCGAGGAGGTCCGCCAAACAATTTGTCAAATTTCTCATTAGTCATAGTCAACCCGGTCGTGTAGTTGAAATATTCCATATTCAACCGGAAAGTACCATCAGCTTTTAAATCTATCAGATTATTTAAAATCAAATCCACATAATTAGGTTCTCCGTAGGGAGCCAAACCCATAAGTTTGTATTCCCCAGAGTTGACTTTGAAACCTGTGTAATAGGTAAAAGCTGAATAGAGTAAACCCAAAGAATGAGGAAAATCTATTTCCCACTGGGGAGTAAGTTTATTTCCTTCTCCCAACCAAACCGAAGTAGTCGCCCACTCACCCACTCCATCCAGACACATTACTGCAGCGCGATCGAACGGACTGGGAAAAAATGCCGAAGCAGCATGAGACTGATGATGTTCAGTAAACATCAGTTGAGGAAGATGGGATGCTTTGCACTGACCTAATGTAGATAATTCTTTTCTTAAAACAGTTTTCAGATATAATTTTTCTTTTAACCAAATTGGCATTGCCATCAGAAAAGATCGAAAACCTTTAGGAGCATAACTAAGGTAAGTTTCCAGGAGTCGCTCAAATTTAATTAAAGGTTTGTCGTAGAAAACTATTTGGTCTAGGTCAAGTAATTCTATGTTGGCTTCTTTCAAACAATAGGAAATAGCATTTTTGGGAAATCTGGCATCGTGTTTTTTACGAGAAAATCTTTCTTCTTGAGCGGCGGCGATAATTTTTCCTTCACATACTAGGGCGGCGGCGCTGTCGTGGTAATAAGCTGATATTCCCAGGATTTTCATATTTATCTTCTTAGTCTCCTTCACAGATAGCTTTATATATTTTTTGGCCAATTTTTGAGCAAAATATCCTCAAATTATAGTTCATCAAAGCACAGTGACACCCTATCTCCCTCTCTCCGTGTCTCTCTCTCTCCGTGTCTCCGTGTCCTCGTGTTGGGAGTGTGGGGAGGATGGGGAGATCAAGACACCTAGAGACAAAAATCTATTAGACATATCCAAAAATCAAAAATCAAATCAATTCTTATCCAGAAATAATCAATTATTCCCCTTCTGGGAGGGGGAGGGGCGAGGAGTGGGTTACCTATTCCCTCTTTTCTGGAGATGTCTATTGCACAGTTTTAGCTGTGTCAGTCTACTAGGAGAAATTACAATTTTAAATATATTTTTGAAAATATAAATTAATTACTGAGATAAAATCTGCTTGTAGAGCGATCGCGAAACTACATTATCAAATCTTCTCTCTTCAGACTATTGACTTTTCATTCAAAGACATTTGGTTGGGCAGATAAGCTCTACCTATTATTTATAAATATTTTTTATATAAAAAATGTATTGTTATCTGTTTTAATTATGTGTATATTAAAACTATGAAGTAAAGCAGAGCAAAAGATATGTTAAGTAGCAGTTCAGAAAGGTCAATTATCACAACATTTACCTAAATAACATGGGAGCATGAAAGCCATCGTCTTTTAAGCGATGGGTGAAAGGCGAGGAGTCGGATTTTAATCTGATGTATTTTATTTGACCAAAAAGCCACGTTGAAAGCTCTCGTGTTTTAACCGAGGGATGAAAACAACCGAGTCGTTTAGACTAGGCAACTAAAGTGCTCCTGTGTTATTATTACTCACAATAAAGCCATCCAACCACCATTTCAAATGTACTCTTGTCAGCAAGTTTTAGTAGGTAAAAATCCCGAATTAATTGCTATTTTAACATTCTTATGTGAACAGTCTCATAAGCTCACTAACATGGGAATATATTATGGTCGGCAATTATTTTTTAAATCTCACAAAACTCTGGGCAAGTTTGAATTGGAAAAGGTCTACAAAAAAAATAATCACTATAAAGTTCTACATTCCCAAGCAGCACAACAAATATTAAGAACTGTAGCTGAATCATTTAGATCTTATTATGGTCTGATTATTGCCTATAGTTCAGGAAAAATCTCAGAAAAACCAAGGATTCCTAACTATAAAAAAAAAGGAGGAATGGCTACAGTTAGTTACCCTTCTCAAGCATTAAAACTTAAAGGTAATCAAATTAGAGTACCACTAGGTAATACTTGTAAGCGCTGGTTTGGTCTAGATTGCTTTTACATTTCTATGCCGAGTAACCTCAACTTTGCTTCTATTAAAGAACTGAGAATATTACCGAGAAATAGATGCTTTTATTGGGAATTTGTTTATGAAAAAGAAATAGTAGTTACACCTCAATTAAATCAAGAAAATGTATTAGGAATAGACCATGGTGTAAATAATTGGTTGACCTGTGTATCCAATGTAAATACGAGTTTGATAGTAGATGGTAAACATCTCAAATCAATGAATCGTTGGTACAACAAACAGATATCAACTATTAAAGAAAATAAACCTTTGGGATTTTGGTCAAATAAACTAGCTGCCATTACAGAAAAGCGTAACCGCCAAATTCGTGACGGTATAAATAAAGCAGCCAGAATAGTCATTAATCACTGTTTAAAAAATTCTATTGGTACAATAGTTTTTGGTTGGAATAAAGGTCAGAAAAATCAAATAGAATTAGGAAAAAAAAGTAATTCATAATTTGTACCAATTCCCACAGCTAGACTCAAAGAAAGAATAGCTCAGTTGTGCAATGAATATGGAATAATATTTATAGAAACAGAAGAGAGTTATACAAGTATTGCTTCATTTTTAGATGGTGACTATCTGCCTAATTATGGTGAAAAACCCAATGATTGGAAACCGTCAGGAAAAAGAATAAAGCGTGGTTTGTATAGAACCCATTTGAGATCTATATAATTATGGTAGTCAAGTCTTTTCGCGCATTAATTTTGAGGAAAATTCAGTTGAAGGAGTGTTGAATTTTTTGTATTATCTCTCCCCAAATCTTCCCTCTTAA
>NZ_JAAHGU010000237.1:0-5977 GCF_010692685.1 Okeania sp. SIO2F5
ATCTATTGCTAGGGAATTAACTTTTCACAGTTTTAACACATTGTTTGTGAAATATCAACATTGATTGCGATTCATCCCGACGCTCCCCTTCGGGAGAGCGCGGGTCTTCTCGCAACACTTTGATAAAGTATTTCAGGGTATCAAAAAAAATAGCTTCCTCAAGTAGAAGAAGCTGAAACTAATTACAACACACAAACCAATAAAATAATCATTAACGAACAAGTTAATACTTAATTTATCCATCTATAACATTAGCAGCTATTTCAGTTTTTTTATGTGAAGATCCGATGAAGATACTGAACAGTTTTATGAAGATTTTGTAAAGACACAGCAGATATATCACTTTTGTCCTGAAAAGAATGCCAAATGTAATAAAGTGATGTGACAATAGTCAAGATTTCAAAGAGGGTTTTCAAATAGATAGACTACAGTTGTCAAAGCATTCTCCTACTGCCTACTCTGTAAGGACATTTTGAAAGTCTGCTGTTCCCTGTTCCCTATTCCCTATTTCCTAGCGCGTAGCCCTGTAATTGCTATATATTTAAAATTGCAATCTGCAACAGATGAACCTATGTTTCAACAAACAGTCTGGATAGCAAGGCACGGAAACCGCATCGACTTCGTAAACCCCGAATGGTTTAACACTGCTGAAAGACCATACGATCCTCATCTGTCGGATGATGGTGTCATTCAAGCCAAACAACTGGCAAACCGTTTAGTTGGGGAAAATATCACTCAAATTTTTTCCTCTCCCTTTCTGCGAACCGTACAAACTGCCAATGAAGTAGCAGAAGTTCTTGATTTACCTATTAAACTAGATTGGGGCTTGTGTGAATGGTTAAATCCAGAATGGATGCCTGCTATGCCAGAAACTCTATCCCTAGAAATAATGGCCAAAGCTTACAAAAGAATAGATCTTTCTTACAATGCAGGCACTCCCCAATATCCTGAAACTTGGGAAGCTTGTATGAAGCGCACTGGAGAAACTTCTCAAGGTCTAGTGGCACAGTTTCCCACAGAAAATATTTTATTACTGGGGCACGGAGCTTCAGTTATTGGCACTGCTGCAGGATTAGTAGGTGAAATTGCTAAGATGGAAATCAAAGCCTCTGTTTGTTGTTTAGTTAAAATTGTTCGTGAAAAACAACAATGGGTCATGGAATTAAGTGGGGATACTTCTCATCTAGATAATATAGAAACCAATGTCAGGTTTGTTTAGCCTAACTCATAGTTGAGTTTTGAGGAAAGCCATAAAAAGCGTTAAAATATAATTTCGATAGAAGTTTGATAACTATTGTACCAGGATTTTTATGCCTGTGAATAGTTATCAACATTAGTGATGAAAATGTATTTTTTTTACGCTATTTGATTTTATGGCAGGACACAGTAAATGGGCGAATATTAAACGCCAAAAAGCTAGAGTTGATGCCGTTAAAGGCAAAGTGTTCGCTAAAATTTCTCGCCAGATCATTGTTGCTGCCCGTAGTGGGGCTGATCCGGCTGGTAATTTTCAGTTGCGTACAGCGATAGATAAGGCAAAGGTGGCAGGTATTCCCAATGATAATATCGAGCGGGCGATCGCTAAAGGTTCTGGTCAGTTCAATGATGGTAATGAACTTGAGGAAATTCGTTATGAAGGTTATGGGCCAGGTGGGATAGCGATTCTGATTGAGGGACTTACAGATAATCGTAACCGTACAGCAGCAGACCTCAGAAGTGCATTTACTAAAAATGGAGGTAATTTAGGTGAGACTGGTTGCGTAAGTTGGATGTTTAACCACAAGGGTGTGGTGACTATTACAGGGTCTGTTGATGAGGATGAATTATTGGAAGCATCTGTTGAAGGAGAAGCGGAATATTATGAAATGATTTCTGAAGAAGATTTTCAGGGTGCAGAGGTATTTACTGAAACTACTAATTTGGAAAATCTTAGTCAGATGCTACGAGGTAAAGGTTTTGATGTGAGTGAAGTTGAGTTTCGATGGATTGCTAGTAATACTGTTGAGGTGACAGAATCAGACCAGGCACGATCACTCCTCAAGTTAATGGATGCTCTTGACGATCTTGATGATGTGCAGAATGTGACAGCTAATTTTGATATAGCAAATGAACTTATTTCTGCTGCTTTAGTTTAGATTATTTTTTCCCAGATAATTCTGGGAACAATCTAACTATAATTAAAAGCATAAACTCTCATGGAAATAAAGATGGTTTTTCAACTGGAATCTCAAAAGCACTCAACTGTGTTGGATATCAACTATCCATCAGCACAGTCTTAAATGGTAATTTTTTATTATTTACCGCACATAAAATCATTGATTCCAGATGATCTATTTTTGTTTTTTTATCAGTATCTGGGTCATAAATTCGATAATCTATGAGCCAAAATTGTTCGATTTTTAGATTGAAATATATACAATTTACTATTCCTAAGATCTGCAGTGGAATTATTTATACAATGTGGGACTTACACAAAATAAAGCGGCGTTGCTGAATCAAGGTATGAAAATAAAAACTGAAGAATCTCAAATATTTGTCATTAATATAGTTTAGCAATCGCCAAAAAATACAAATCATACCCCAAGTCAGCAACGCTACTAAAGCCACAAAATTGGCTCAAATATAGATAGGCAGAGGCTTTTACCTCAAAAAGGCATAAATCCTGAATAAGCACGGGTTCTAGCCATTTTTAAGGCATCGACGTAATTCCCTTTATAGTTAAACAAGCCATTAAAAATTGGCCAATTTTAGTTAGGTTTAAGTAAGCTTCTTTGTACGGTTTTTGTACACATTTCCATATTTTTTCATCTGTCTAGTAAAGAAAGAAGCTTGAAAAGTTGTAAACTCGTTATTTTAACTTATAAGCGGGTAGGGGGAATCGAACCCCCATCATTAGCTTGGAAGGCTAAGGTTTTACCACTAAACTATACCCGCAGTTGTTTCTTTACTATAACACACTTTTCTAGAATTGCAACAAGTCCAGAAGAAAAAATTTTTAGATCATATTTACTGCCATCTCAGCTTTAAGTTATAGAGTCTCGACTAACTACAAAACCTAAAACCTCTTGATCTATATCTTTCAACTTCAGATACCCAGACTTTTTCACCTCTCGACTATCCACATAGTTAGCAACAGTCTGCGATACCAAAATTGTATTTGGCTCTGCAGCTTCCTGTAGCCGAGCTGCAATATTTACCGATGGGCCAATAGCTGTATAATCAGACCGCTCTGCACCACTAAACATTCCCACTACAGCATTACCCTGATGAATACCACAACGAAACCTCACTGGTGAAGCCCCATTCGGGCCAATTAACACCAGATTTTGCCACCTCTCATTTAATTTATCCAAAGCTTTTAACATGGCCCTAGCTGAAGCCACTGCTCATTGCACCTGCTCATCTGCTGTCAACTCTTCAGGTGAACCATAAATTGCCATCACAGCATCTCCCACAAACTTATCCACAGTAACACCATTAGCAAAAATGGCTTTTGTCATCTCTGCTAAATATTCATTTAACAACTCACCTATTCTACGAGCTTGCAAAATATTCGACCAGTGTGATAATTTGACACCATGTTAGCGGAGCTTTGGGTTAGCAAAATTCCCGGTCTCCAATCATCACAAGTTGATCTTTTTTCAATCAACGTCAAACTGGCCAAATAACTGCCTTCTGTTGTCCTAAATTACTACTACCTTTTTTTTCTCAAACTTGCCAATAAATAGATGAGGCTCGTTTTTGGTAGATAACTCCTATGACAAATATATTCTGATCTGTCCATTGTGTTCTATCTATAGTTAGAATTAATCGACTACCATCAGAAAATTTTCTACTGATAATCATTGTAATCATAGGGAACCAAAACAAGGCAAGACTTCAGGAAAATAATCTTAAAAATCTTTGTATATGTTTTCGACGGCTTTCAGATTTAATGGGCCAAGGAAAACAAGCTGTCAGCCTTTCTATTTTGACAGTTTTTTGGACAGTAATTAACCTGGGCGAAAATTTTTCAAGTTGGAAGTTGAGTATTGGTCAAAGATTGTGGAAAATATGATTCATACAATGATAAAAATTGCATTTGGGTCGGTCTCTGTGTGTAAGTGGACCGACTTTTTGAGCATAAAATGTGGCTGATGGCTACTATAGCAATGTGCGCTGGCATATTGACAAATTACAATAACTGTCCAATAGCTAGAAGTCTTATATTATCGGTTTTTTATTCCCCCTTCCGGAGCTGTTGCCTTCCGGAACTGTTGCCTGCGCATAGCGCTAGATCAATAATTGACATAAAAATCAACTCAAATTAGGGAACAAGGGTGAGGTACGGGAAGTGTACCTCACCCTTCTCTACAAATGATGATCATGATCAAACAGGAAAAATCTTTTTGATACAGAGTTTTAATAGTTGAAACCCTTATATCACAATAGTTTTGAGGTGCTTTTCACCCCGTGAGCCACAATATTGTCACAGAAAGCTACGAGATTATACCAATTCCCATGCATTAATGCTATATTTCCGATGAACTTCAGTTATTAAGTAATAATAATCGTTTAGTAATGTTTATAACGATTATCGGCATTAAGCCAAGATATCTTATCTCTTTTCACCCTACTCCCTACTCCTTTTTCCCCTCCACCGGAGGGGTTAGGGGTGGGTCCCTACTCCCTACTCTCAAAAAGATGTAGCAATACTTTTGAGTTTGATATTACAGGGTTGAAAAGAAGGCTGCATTCTTCCAGCATCAAGTCTTTGCAAATCTAATAATTGATTAACTAATCTCAAGAGACGACGAGAATTACGCAGTGCAATCGCACCTCGATCTAGAGGTAAATCTCTGCTGGAATTAACTGCTTCTTCTCACAAACCGATCGTTAAAGTTAAAGGTGTACGAAATTCATGGGAGATATTTTGGAAAAATTCTTTTTGAGGCGGTCTGCTTCTATTAGTCGTTCAACTTGTTGTCTGGTTGTTTGGTATAGACTGGATTGTTGCACGGCGATCGCTGCTTGGGAAGCTACTGCTTCCGCTAGTTCAATTTCAGAAGCTTGCCATTGGTGTCTGTCGTCATTGTGACGTAGAGAAATACTACCAATAATTTTACCATTGACAGTTAGGGGTACTACCATCAAAGCGCGAGTATTAGAGCGTAAGGGTAGTTAATATTCGTTAAATTCCGGATTGATCTTCAGATCGCAAATTGCTATTGTTTTTTTTGTTTTTAGCAATTCCATTAAAACAGGATTACTACGAATGGGAGCAAATGACTGAGGTAATTCTATTGCAGTTGATGATCGATCGTTATCAGGAATTTCTCTATATCAGTGAATCCAGTTAAAACAATTCGAATAGTATTAGGGTATTGGTTGGCAGTTAAACTCAAGAATTCTGTACCACTCATTTTGGGCATTCGCTGGTCTGAAATAATTACAGCTACTTCCTCAGATGTTTCTAGAATTTTTAGAGCTTCCAGTCCACTTTGGGATCCCAACACCTTGTATTCTCTGTGGAAAGTACGGTAAAGAAGGCCTAGATTGTCTAATTCGCCATCGACAACCAAAATTTTCGGTTTAAGTTTTTTTCTAGAACTCATGCACCGCTCTCCGTGCTTTCAAGTCAGTAATGATAAATTATGATTTAGCAAGTTACAGTTATAGATGGGACTCTATTGTGCTGGACAACCGAATGCTAGATGTCCATTTACATCTGTAATAATCAACCAAAAAGCAAATCACCAACTTTGGTACTTGCTTCACTGAAAAAAGGTGCTTCAATCACAGTGATTATTATCAATAATTTATTCATTATCAAGTTAATTAAATTTAATTAAGTGAATAATCTTGATCTTGTATAGAACCCATTTGAGATCTATATAATTATGGTAGTCAAGTCTTTTCGCGCATTAATTTTGAGGAAAATTCAGTTGAAGGAGTGTTGAATTTTTTGTATTATCTCTCCCCAAATCTTCCCTCTTAA
>NZ_JAAHGU010000238.1:0-5949 GCF_010692685.1 Okeania sp. SIO2F5
AGATATAAGTCAACTATTTCTATCAAGTTGGGTATTTGTTCTCCATGCCAACCTAACCATAGTGGTTTACTTTTGGGTGAATCTAATTGTTGAACTCGAATTACAGACAACTTTTGATGGGCAAGTTGTCTAAAATGTAATTGATGCCAAGCTATGATCTGAAGCTTTCCTAGTTTGGAATGTTCCACTTCCACCTTCAGGTCTTCTGTTCTCCATGTTTGCTGGTCATTGAGTTTAAATTTATCCCCATGTAATCGAGGACGGCCACGACCATCATAACCAATTGGTTCACCATAAAAGCATCGATTGGAACTTAAGCGCATTAATTGTACGCAAGGAATGTCTAAAGTTTGTTTCAAAAAGGATGCACAGCCATATTGACTATCCACAACCACTATAGCTCTTGGTTCAAGGTGAGAACAAACTTTTCTTAACTGTTCGCTTAACTTACTAATGGCAGTATCATAACTATTTATTCTCTCGTTAAATAAACTTAATGCCCAACTACCGTTTTCTTCTGGAATGTAAGCCAATGTACTATATCCAAAACCTACCCCTATAGGTTTATTGACTCCTATTCTACCTGGAGTATGTTCATAAGTTCTTTCTTGAAGGGTAACTGCGTCAGGTCGCAACCAAGCACTATGATCTCCTACCAATAATGGTCTTTGATTCTTCCCTATTTGGTTGATATAAACTTCCATCAATTTGTCTCGTGACGGATGACAGTCTTCTAGAGCTTCGTAAACACTATGCCATCGTCGGCGAAATACTGGAGACAAAGATAATTCCGCTAAAGAACTGGGATTTTGAGTTAAGATTGCTGCATCAGCAAGTTCAAACACAGCATCCCTTGCATTTCCCAATAGATGATAAACTTGAGAACGAAATGATTTTAACTTGTAATCAGGCATTTTGGCAAGATAATTTTTGTTTAATGCCTGATTTTACCTCAAATTTACCTACCACAGAATTGCCGGATTAGAAGTTAAACAAGTAATACTAAATAGTATGATAGTTAGTAGGCAATTTGCCAAAATCTTCAATTAATCTCAAATCTTGTTTCTCAAATCTGTTGATTGTTTAAATTTTTTGAATCCTTTCTTTGATTGTATCTTCAACTATTTAGTCTAAACTCCAGTTCTAAACGTTGTTGAGCCACCTTGACATCTTCTTGAGCTATCTCTAATCGACTTTCAACAGCCTTTAATTGTTCTGTCTCAATCTTTAATAACTGCTTGCTCACCTCCAAATCTTCTTGAGCAACAGCAAGGCGACTTTCAACAGCCTTTAATTGTTGCTGTTGTACTTGTAACTGTTGTTGAGCAATGTTCACTTCTTCAGGACGAGGAGTAGACAACAAACGGTTAAGATTAGCTGTTGCTTTCTCAATTTCAGCTTTTTGACGGTTAATTTGTTCTTGTTTGACTAACAGATCATTTTCTGTTGGAGTTTCACGATGAAGTTGACTAGATGGTTCAATTTCAGCAATTACAGTCCCCGCTTCTATCCATTCTCCATCACCTCCATCAATATTAACTTTGGTAATTCTGCCAGAAATATCTGCTTGAATTTCTCGTTGTTTATGGGTTAGGAGTTCAATCGCTCCTCCAGGACGATATCGATAGGGTAAAGACAGAATAAATCCTGCTCCAATCACAAATCCAATTTTAAGAGTTGTTGTCAGAAAATTAAATGAATGATTTTTCTTTTTTAAAGTAATTGCTCCAGGGGCAAGTTGAACTGATGGCGATAGATCAGGAACAATTCTGGAAGGAGTGACAGAATCAGTATTTTCAGTATTTGTTTTTTTATTCATTCTTAACCACCATCTCACTATACTACTGATAATAAAAACTAAGATTAAAGCTCCAATTCCTCGGTAATTATGAATAAGTATTTTAGCTCCAATAGCTACTGCAAGCAGAAGTAATACCCAAAACAAAATTACCATTACAGAATAAATTTGTAAGGCGAAAATTTTATGCCCAGACAAACTGAATGGAATTGGGCGATCTTTTAACCTCATATTAGTTACAAGACTAGCATCTTCTAGCAATCTAGGCGATCGCAAATAGGTCGATAACCAAAAATAGCCATCAGATTTCCAGCATGGATTTCCATGAATAGCAAAACTAAAAAGAGAAATTTGAGACAAAATCAGAAAAAAAGCGGATAGTTCTGGTTGAGTCGTTCGCCAGCCAAACCATAGCAAAATTGTGATTGAAAAAATTAACAGTCGAGATAATAAAGGTGCTGCAAAAATCCAAAGTAACTGTTGATGGCGAAGTTGCCATCGATTAGGCATTTCCAAATAGAATACTGGAAAAAATCCGAATATAAATTTAATGCCTACAACTGAACTGATTCCTCCATAATATGTATATACAATCCCAGCCATTAACTTACTTATAAATTTAATAGTCAATAAATTTATTCCTAATTTACCTAACACAGAAAGAGGAATAGTGGTGTTTTTTATATCCTGCAAAAAAATATGTCGGTTATTGATAATTGTTAGGATTGCTATACCTAAAAGAGGAAAAATAGCATAGATAAAATGACGGAAAGGAAACCCCAAATTTGCCAGCCCTCTGAGCAGATAATTAGGATTGAATAGTGGCAAATGATAGGGTTGATGGATATATTTTGATTTATAGATGACCTGAGTTGAATCTACTATTGTGATACAGATAATCCAGCTTGATATCAGCTCCTTGAACCCATAAATTAGCTAAAAGATGGTTTAATTGAGTTAACCCTGACTGATTTTGAATATTACTGGGTAGAGCAAGATGTGGGTGTTCGCGCAAAATATCTCGAACAAAGCCTGTAAGATTCCTGTTAGGTCCAACTTCTACAAAAGTGCGAATTCCTTGTTTATAGCAAGCCTCAATTGTATCAGAAAACCGAACTTGAGCAGACCACTGTTGGGTTGCTAACTCCCGAATAGCTTCGGGTTCAAGCGGGAACCGATCTGCGATCGCACAACTGTAGAGAGTTGTCTCCCCAGGGCTAACTTCTAAGCGGTTGTAAAATGCTCGAAAAGCAGAACTAATCGGTGCAAAACGGGGAGTATGATATGCTCTGTCAAAGGGAAGACGAGTACAGATAGCTCCAAATTTCTGTAATCGTTCTTGGACATCTTGGATAATTTCTTCATCTCCAAAGAGAATCGTTTGATTTGGGCAGTTATTGATTGCCAGGTAAAGCTGTCCTTGATATTTAGTAACTAAGGTATCAATAGCTGATATATCTACCGCTCCTACATTCAACAAAACCCCTTTCGGAATTCGATCAGCCGCAACTAATGCTCGATAAATATAGTTGAGATAGCGCATATTTTCTCCCAATAGGTGACGACTGTTGAGACGTACTGTTCCAGAGGCAATCAGGGCAGAATTTTCCCCTGTACTATGGCCTACCATTACAGTCGCTTTGACTCCTAGGTGTTTGAGCAGCTCGTGCATCGCCAAATTGGCAGTAAACACAGTTTATGAAGCTAAATCCATCTGAAATAGCTGTTTTTGAGCCATTTGTTGCTCTGCCTGAGTCAAACTTGTAGGAGGCGGAAAAATGAAATGACTGGGAGGAATATCTCGGGAGGGTGCAAAGGTTTGATCTAAAAAGTCAAACCAAGAACGCACTATAGGAAAATGTAAACATAAGTCTGCCAACATATTAGGATATTGAGATCCTTCTCCAGGGAACAAAAAGGCTATACGCTCTTGTTCGGCTAGATTGCCTCCTGTTGCATAGTAAATCCCATTTCGGTTGGGGAAAGACTCAGAGGCTGAAGTCAGTTTCTCTAGGGTTAGAGTCAGTTTCCGTTGCAAGTCTGAATAAATTCTTAGCCACAACTGCTAAACGTTCTTGACCCTGACGCTGTAGGGGATTAAGGGTACGAACCAATCCGGCTAGATCAATTTGAGGTTGTGCCTCAATCACCTGCTGCACCTGCTGAATTTTTTCGATCCTACCGTGGAGACTTTCCCAAGCTATCATTTTTTTCTAAGGGTGTCGCAATACCTAAAATGGTTTCAGCCAAACTATTAAGGGATTTGACCCTGGTCAACTTGTCCATCTGAGTTTTTATTCCATTGGCAAACGCTCCAGGCAATTGCTTTTGCAAGGCACCCAGGATTTCCACCCGTTTAATTGAGTCAATACCAAGCTCGGCTTCTAGATCTTGCTCCAATCCCAGCATTTCAGCAGGATAACCGGTGCGATCGCTCACTAAGCTCACCAATATTTGTTCCAAGGTAGCTCGGTCTAGGGTTGACTCTTGGGTGGGTTGAGTCACAGCTACTTGACTAGAAGCAGAGGATATGATATCAGGAGATGGAGCGGGTGGGGCAACTGTAACCGGAATTTCTGGTGCTTTTGGCACATCCTTGACAGTATCTGCTACTCTAACATCTTGTTTTGGTTCTGGTTCTGGCTCCTGATGTAATTGTTGAGTGCTATAACTTTTTGCATTTCCAGAAAAGTCTGAAGCTGTAGGAGTCGTTTTTAAGGGAGATATTGTGGGGCTAGAAACCTGGGATATATTATGTTTTGGAGCATTCAATACAGGAGGAGCTAAGGGCTGTGCTTGTGTTCCTGAGAGAAACTGATACATAACCTGTTCTTGAAGATTGAGGAATTGGCGCATCGTTTCTTGGTAAGCTTGATACGCTGCTAGCCGTTCTGAAGTGAGTTGAGGCTGTTGACTGGCTTTAGCTTTAACAGGTTGAGGATTAGCTACAGTGGGTTTTAAAGGATATGACCAATTAGGGTTTTGACCGATCCGATAGCACAGGAGTTCGGCGCTGCCTGATTCGTGACTAATGTCCTTAACAATGTCTCCAATTCAGCGCGATCGCCAGCGACAGTTCCAGTTCCATGAGCCTCATAGAGAGCTAATGTATTTGGAGAAAATCCGGCTTTGCGATAAGCACGATTCACCGCCCGCTGTTGTCCTGTAGAAAGGGGAGCTGTTAGCCCTAGTGCTTTACCATCACTAGAACTAGCAACAGCTTTAATTATGCCGTAGATTCGGTCCCCATCCCTCTCAGCATCAGCCAACCGCTTCAGAACGACAATTGCAATGCCCTCACTAATAACTATTCCGTCTGCTTCCCGGTCGAAAGTACGGGCTTTCCCTTGAGGAGAAAGAGCTTGGGTTTTACTAAAACATAGGTAAGCAAAGGGGCTTTGGCAGGTATCTACTCCCCCAGCAATTGCCACATTACAACGCCCCGTTTCCAGTTGCTGAACTGCTAAATCAATGGTAGCTAGGGAGGAAGCACAAGCAGCGTCCACAGTGAAATTGCTGCCCCCAAAATTAAAACGGTTAGTAACTCGTCCGGCAATCACATTTAGTAATAGCCCAGGAAAGGATTCTTCTGTCCATTCTGGCAATCTTTCCTTTGTCTGTTCTGTAACTTCCCCGACAAACCTTGGTATTTCCGAACGGGTGGCATACTGTTGACCTAAATCAGCAATTCCTCCACCAGCTCCCAAGATGACGCTAGTATTTTCCCGATCAAAGTTACGATTTGCATACCCTGCATTTTCTAAAACTCGTAGCACTGCTTCTAATGTCAACAATTGTAGAGGTTCGATGGATTTGAGTGACTTTGGAGGAATACCAAATTCCAGGGGATCGAATGGAACATCGTCTAAAAATCCCCCCCATTTGGAATAAACTTTATCGCGAGCATGGCGATTTGAATCATAGTATAATCGCCAATCCCAACGATAACTAGGAATTTCAGTAATTGCGTATCCACTCAATATGATGGGGTAGGCAATTATGATAGCTGCCAAGACCAGCCAAGGGAATTAATAGAAGAGCGATCGTCAATAATAGTTGCCAGAGAGGGAATATTTCTGGTCTGAGAAATGCGATCGCGTACATATTCAAAAAAGCAAGGGTCCCAGCTTGCGAGTAGTAGCAACAAGGGA
>NZ_JAAHGU010000239.1:0-5790 GCF_010692685.1 Okeania sp. SIO2F5
GAGCAAAATCTTCTAGGGCACAATAGGAGAAACAACCGCTCATTGTACCCATAATTACTAACAGTAATACTAACCATAATGGATAACGTCTCCCTCTGGCAGCTCGAAAATCTGGTAACAGGGCCAAGATTTGTAACAAGTTCATTTCTATCTAAGCCCTAAATAGAGAATATTTGGCTTCACTCAATACTTGACACCAATCATTGTACTCCTCAATATTTTTCTCTGGCGACAATGAATTAGCCCTGCCCTCCGGGGGAGCTACGAATTGCGGATAATCAGTTATAATAAACCTTCTGCCTTCTAACCTTGCTCTTTCCCTTCTGCCTTCCCCTCCTGGGAGGGGTTAGGGGTGGGTTGCCTTCTGCCTTTGGTCCACAGATATTATAAGTATTCAACCGAACATGATATTAGGCAGCAATTTAATTACCTTCTATTGAAATTTTTCCTACCTATGCTAACAAATTTATTAGTTGAAGATAAAAATTCTCATAAAAAATCCTTACCTCATAAGAAATAGTTAGAGGCAAGGATTTAAAAAAGTTTCTATGTTATGGTTACGAGAAAAATCTACTGTAGTTTTCGACGCTGTAAGGTTGAGGTCAAAAACCAACCTCCTAGACCTAGCAATCCTATTAATGTTGTTGGTTCGGGAACAGCTTCATATGTTACAGTTCCACTTCCGAGAATGGGGTTGCGTGGTTCGTCTTCTGGAGTATAAAAGGTAGGATCGAAACCATCAGTAAAATCCCCATTAGAAAAGTGGAAAAAATCTCCAGAATAGTCTCCGACTGCTGTAAAAGGATGATAAATTACATGGTAATCTAGCCCTAGTAATTCTCCATCAAAAAAGTTGACGGTTGGAAAAGCTGGATAACGCTCGTCATCTTCGGCATTAATTCGAGAATCGCTAAATAAAGCGATCGACAAACCATCGTCAACTCCTAAACTTTCAAATCCCACCCCAGTTAAATTTGAATTGTCAAAGCTAAACTGACCGTTGTAATAATCAGGGTTAGGGTCAATATCTAGTTCGGGAGAACCTGTTAGGAAAAAGCCTGAATCGAGATTGACTGTGAAATTATATTTGACGGTAGCAGCTGTAGCAGGGTTAACTTTTACTAGCCCTAGGCTTAAAGTACTGCTAGCGATCGCTGCTGCTACGATAGTTAAAGTTTTGATGGTCATTGCTATTCTCCTTAATAAAACTGATATAAAATGTATAAAATGTTATTTTGCTAAATCTGCTATTGTTTCTGACGCTGTAAGGTTGAGGTCAAAAGGAACCCTCCCAGACTTAGCACTCCTATTAATGTTCCTGGTTCGGGAACGCTAGAAACTTTGGCAAATTCTCCTGTTGCTTGTAAGTTAGTTAATTCATCAACATAGGTCTCGCCAACTCTCCCCGTGTCAATCAATTCTTGGGTAGTTCGAGTCGGAAATGCCACATCTTCATGGCTACTAAAACCAAGAGGGAAACCAAACTCATCCATCCAATCATCTAGATGAACGTGAGGTGTACTACTTCGAGGTGGTTTTGACCAGAATGTTAAACCATCACTTCTGGAGCCGTCTCCAATATTGATTCCATCCGGATCAAAGTAATTACCTGCCTGCAGTATCTGCTTTGTTTGAGTGTCAAAATTGAAGTTAACACCTGCATCTAAATGATTATCAGTATAGGTTATCAAAAGATTGCCTTGAGGATCGAAAAATGAGACATTGAGAGAATCTAAGTCATCAGTTCCGACAATTCCATCGGTGTAACTTTGGGTTTCTTCATAGCTAAACAAACCTGTAACTCCAAAGCCAGCAATTTGACCAGTCCAATCAAATTGAAAAGTAATAGCCTTAGCTACTGTAGGAATAAGGATGCTTAATGCCGTACTTAGAGTAATAACGGCTGTCTTGAGATAATCAGACATGAGTATATAGCTTGAATCTTGTTTAATTTACCTTTTTTGAGAAAGCGCTAAGAGCTGAACCTACCATAAAACCTCCCATTCCCAACACTCCGAAGAGAGTTGTTGGCTCTGGAACACTTTTGGCATACTCTACAACTCGCGGTCGCACTGGAAAAAATTCGGTGAGTTCCCTAGACGAATAAATAATTGTTTCATCTGCATCGAGATAATCCCCATCTCCATTCAGGTCAATTAGGCGAAAGACGTTATCTTCATTAGGTTGTGAGCCGTTGGAAGTAATACTTAATTCTCCACTTGGACCTGTGGCAACAGAAAATCCTGCACCAAAATCGAAACCTGTCGGAATAGTGCTAGGTTCCCATACTTTTAATGCCTCTGATGCCAAATCTATGCTACCACTGTCATTTTCATCTGTCAAACGGAAGATAGAATCAGTAAATAAATCTAAGCCATATAAACTGCTGCTATCTGAATCAAAGCCAAAATAGAATGTTCCGATACCAAATGGGTTAGTATTATCAATGAAAATGTTGACTTCTGTTAGAGGGTCGATTACGTTATCATTATTGATATCTTCAGCTCGGTAAACTCTCGGACTTCCTCCTGCTGTGTCTGAAATGAAGGCTACGTCATCGATAAAAGCAATTTCAAAAGCAGATGAGGCTGGGTTGAGAGCTTTTAGGTCAAGCCAGATACTTGCTTCTCCCATATCATTGGCATCGCCGTCATTATTTAGGTCAACGGTGCGATACACAAAGTCTCCATTCGGCGTGCTAATAGTATCTGCTTCGACTATGTAAATTGCGCCGCTGTTATCTTCTCCCAGTCCATTAGGAGTTAACAGAGGCAGTCCACTAGCATTTTCCGCCGCTGAAAACCAAATATTTGCTTCTCCAGCATCGAGAGCGTTGCCGTTATTGTTTGAGTCAAGGAGTCGATAGACTGAATCTGTGTTCCCGTCACCGTAATAAAGAAATCCACTATTTGACTGTAGCATTGTGAAGACATTGCCAGTGGGATTAGTGAAACCGGAGGCGTTTGTATCATCGAAATAGATAGAAACTTCACCAGTCTCATTGGCACCACCATCCCCATTAAAATCCTGGGTCAAGTAAATTCCATCTAGGGTTTGATCTGCTACAAAAATACCACCGAAAGATGCTCCATAAACTGGATAAATAGTCGCCAAGCTACCTGTAAAAGTACAAGATACCAAAAGAATTTTTAGACTTATTTTTCCGTACTTCATTAATTTCTACTGAAAAGTCAATTTACGATAAACATGAAAATTGTTCTAATTTTTAGCAGATTTCTGTTTTAACTTGCTATCAGCTTTTTGACCTTGCATTTAAATCCCCTTCTAAAGGTTTACTGCTAACTGCTAACTGCTGACTGCTGACCGCTGACCGCTTTTTTAATACCGAACCCGCTCCTAGAAAGCCAAATGCAAACAGTCCCAAAATTGAAGTAGGTTCGGGAACAGGAGTCAGTGTCAAAGTTGGAGCCAGACCTTCAGTAGCGCCAACAGTATAGAAAATTCCATAGCTATTGCGTCCGTTGGTATCGACATTACCAAATAAACCACTTAAGGCTATTCCATTATTAGTTTCAGGAGACTCGATCCAAGTGTTGACTAAGGAGCTAATATCCCAACTGTATATGCCGTTATCTCCAACAGCAGTAGTAGCGATCGCATTACTACCGTCCACACCGTAGTCAACATCAGCAATATTACCGTTGATATCATCGAAAGGAGCTGTCAAGTTGTAGATGCTAACATTCAGTGGGTTAGCATCAGTAGCAGGAATTAAGAAACTAGCTAAACTTGTATCCTGCTGAAGGGTGAGAATGGCTTGATAATTCTTGCCTGCTAATGAGGAAAAGTCATCTGGATCGAACTTTAAGAAAGAAAACGTATCTTGAGGACTTAAACCGATAGTTGTTGCTTTATCTACTAAAAGTCTAAAATCACTGTTAGCGCTGACTGCTTCCCGGAAGGTATAGTAAGCATCGTCAGCTAAAATATTTACTGTATCTGCATTAGCTCCAGACTGAAAGCTGAGAACTGTTACAGTTGCTAAACTCACACCTACGAATAATTTTTTTGTCAACATTTTAAACTCTTTATTTTTAATAAGATTTGCCTTTTAAAAATGAACCTGCTCCTAAAAAACCGAATGTTAACAGCCCAAAAATTGAGCCTGGTTCAGGAACTTCAAGCGGATCTATAAATCTAGCACTAACACAGAAAGTCGTACACCCTAAAGACTGCCGAGTATAAATATCTGTAAAACTGCCAAATTCGGGAGATCCAACCGTTAAATTAGTAGAAACAACACCATCTCCACCAGTCCATAAGATATTGCCATTACCTAATTCATAAACTCCCCTAATACCTCTATTCGCTACTCCCTCAGCACTGGTATAGAGACCTATTTGAGTGCCGTCAGAATCATATTCATAAATTCCCGCAGGGTTGGAAAACCCAGCAGCTAAAACATTGCTATCGCCACGCGCCGCTAGTTGTTGGGAAAAATCTATTCCTGTTACACCGTCAGAATCATGAAATGTTCCTAAAAATAACCCATCCAAACTATAACGTTCGAGATTCTCATCGGCAATATTACTAATTAATAATTCCCCATTGTAAAAAAGTACATCATAAGGAGAACCTGTGGCAAAAAAGCCTAAATTATTGCCATTAGTGTCAAAAGTAACAATTCCTGCTCCCGGTGCATTGTTATTTGTGCCAGCATTAGTCACATAAACACGATCACCAATGAAAGCCATTCCCCGAATATTATCTAGTCCACCACTAATCGTACTTAATAGTTTACCGTTAAAATTGAAACGAAAGATAGAGTCAGCAAGTTGATCGCTTACCCAGATTTCATTATTAACTTGGATAGCGTTAAGGGGAGTTTGAAAAATTCCCGATCCATCAATAAAGTTGTCATCGACTAAAGCTCCATCATAGGAATCAAACAAAAGAATACTATCGTTTAGGGAGTCGGGAATCATTAACAACTGCGCTGCTTGAGCTAAGTTAGCGCTCCCTATTGTTCCTAGGATGGTCAAACTGCCAAAAAGTAAATGAGAAAAAGATTTTAGCATCAGTTGAGTTTCTCTGAACATCGGGCTTTTACTTATTAGGAATTTATTGCATTTATTGATTCCTGCTACCATAGCAAGGTTTTCAATAAAAGTCAACCCTAAAATTTTAAGAAAATATTAAAAATACTGTTTTTATCTATAAATTCAAATCGTCAAATCATTACAATTCAGACCAAATCCGTTTTAGTAATACCAAGCGTGAAAAAAGAATGTTACGAATAGTAAGGGGAATAAAAATATTTTTCAGAAGATTTCCCTTTGACAAAGCGGTGCGACCCCGCGCCGTCTCACGGCGCAAGCGGTCGGATCCCGGCGTTTTGCTCCGCAGAGCGGCTCTGCAAGAGCGGGTCTCCTCGCCATGGGAACGCCGACCAAGAGAGGGAACGCGCACCAAGAGAAAAAGATAATTTCAGAGCTAAAAAATGGTATTAAAGGCATTCTCATACGACTCCTGTACGGGCGATTCGCGCGCTCGCCCCTACGACTCCTGACTCAAACAAAAATCCTCTAGTCATTTGTAGCAAACATTTATCAAAATGGTATAACAGGGTATTTATAAAAGCCGAAGTCTTTGTCTAATATAGCAATGAGCGCTGGCATCTTTACATGTTACATAGATATTTGCAATGTAATATAAAAGTAACTGTATGAGCTGTATTTTTCATAAATTAGGCGATCGCTAAACCTTAAAGTTTTAAGGATGTCTGTAATGGTATTGATAATTTACAGTTTATAGCTTGAAATTGTTTAC